>NZ_LGSS01000005.1 GCF_001190785.1 Gottschalkia purinilytica
TAACAGTAGAAGCTACAGCAGCGGTAGCAGTAGCATCAGCTATCAATGTTGGTCAGGGAGGAATTTCATTACTTGCAGGAGATGGATGTTAATAATAAGATACTTGACAATATAGATTAATATATTTGTTAAAGATAAAAAAAGGAACTATACCTAGGTATAGTTCCTAATAAAATTTTTAAAAAAGGGAGTATGTAAAGTGTCGAGATGCTGTGGGAACTTCTGCAATTTTGGTGAAGAGGTATCATGTTGCAGGTCATGTTGTAGACAAGACTGTTGTAGAACTAGTGAAACTATATTTGAGTGTAACCCTATCACAGGAGCAATGGGTGTACCAGTCATTGCTATAGGTAGTGTGGTAACTCCTACAACAATAGGAACTATAACAGCAGATTTAAGTTGTATGTCAGTAGGCTGTGTAAATATACAGTTTACAACACTAATAACGTTTACAGGGATTATTGCTATAGGAACAGTAATAACATTTAGAGTATTTAGACGTTGTTCAAATGATTCTCAAGAAGTCGAAGTAGATTCATTACAATTAACACAGACAGTCTTAGGTGTAGTAGGAACTACAATACCAGTTAGTCATTCAGTATGTGATTGTGGTCTTTGTGCTTCACGATGTTGCACATATAGAGTAACAGTAGAAGCTACAGCAACATTAGCATTAGCATCAGGATTCAATGTTAGTGGTGGAGCTATTACACTAATAGCAGGAAGTAGATGTTAATAGAAAACTTTAGAAAAGCATCTTTAATCTAAGATCTTTGAAAATTGATAACAAGTAAAATTATGTTGAATAATCCTTATTGAAATTTTTGGAAAAGAAAAATAGAATCTGTTAGATCATGATAAGAATTACTTAAACTGTAGTTTAAGTAATTCTTATCATGATTATATAAGTATCATATATAAAACATGAAATAGTAATCCAACAAAAGAAAATGAATATAAACTCTAAATAGAATGTAAATATATAAATTGTAAATATCAACATTGTAATTACCTTAGAGAAATACTATTGTAACAAGTATGAAATTTACTACTTATAAGAAATGCGTGTTGATAAAATACCTAACGATATTGAAATTTTGCTAGGAAGGAGGTTAGAATATGTCAGATGACTATAAAAGACCTGTATATAAAACAAAGAAAGAGAAAATTGAACAAGACAATAAACATGGACTTTCAATAGAATGTGATGAGCATAAATATAATAAGTGTTTTAAAAAAACAGAATGTTGTGAAAAGATAGACTGCAATCCTGAAAAAATTAAATTTAAATGTAGTAATCTTACAGGAACGACTGGAATAAACGTCATCGATATAAATGACGCTACTCTTCAAACTCCTATGACTATAGGAACTATATCAGTAACAGACTTATGTTGTTTTAAAAGGCCATGTGTACAGCTAAATGTTTCAGCTGTAATTGTAACAATTAGTTTTATTAGTATTAACACAACAGTAATATTTAGAGTATTTAGACGTTGTGATAATGGTAGTGAAACAGAAGTACAATCATTTAATGTATCTTTAGGAGATATAGCTACTATTCCGTTAGCTTCAACCCCAGTTTCTTTTACGATTTGTGATAATATTGCATGTTCTTCGAACTGTTGCACGTATAGAGTAACAGTAGAAGCTATAGGACCATTTCCAATTGCAATGGCTCTTACTGTTAGTCAAGGAGGAATCTCACTAATAGCAAGGGAGTGTGATAATGAATGTAATAATCATAAACATCAATATTTCGAAGAAGTAGATTGTAAGCCTGAAAAAATTAAATTCAGATGTAACAGTCTTATAGGAGCAAGTAGTATAAATGCTCCTAGCATATTCGAAGCTACTATACCTACTCCAATAACTATAGGAACTATAAGAGTTACAGAATTAAGTTGCTTTAAAAAATCATGTGTACAGTTAAAAATTTCATTTATAATTACAGCTTTGTTGACTACTGGGATTTCAATACTAGCAACATTAAGGGTATTTAGACGCTGTGATAATGGTAGTGAAACAGAAGTAAGAGCATTTAACTTAGTAACAATTCTTCTTCCGGGATCTTCATTTCCAGTTGATCTTTTAGTTTGTGATTTTATTGAATGTTGTTCAAATTGTTGCACATATAGAGTAACACTAGAAGCTAAAGGGGATGTAGGAGCTTCATCAGCTTTTGAAGTTGGCCAAGGAGGAATCTCATTAATAGCAGGAGAATGCGATGTAGACTGTGAACCTGAAAAAAATAAATTTAGATGTAATAGTCTTATAGGAACAACTGGCATAAATGCTATTCCTATTGATGGAGATTTACCTGTTATTCCAGTTCCAACAACTATAGGAACTATATCAGTAACAGACTTGGATTGCTTTAAAAAGACATGTGTACAGTTAGAGATTTCGGCTATAATTATAGCTTCTGCTTCAGAGATTCCACCTGGCACAGTAATAACATTTAGAGTATTTAGACGTTGTGATAATGGTAGTGAAACAGAAGTGCAATCAATTAATCTACCTATATTATCAGTTATTGCTCCAGGATCTTCAATTCCAGTTGCTTTTGTAGTTTGTGATCATATTGAATGTTGTTCAAAATGTTGCACATATAGAATAACAATAGAAGCTATAAATCCTCCAGAAACAGAAACACCATTTTTTGATGTTGTTCAAGGAGGGATTTCACTAATTGCAGGAGAATGCGATGATGAATGTTAATAAGAAAATTTCAAGAATATATATTTAATCTAAGCTTAAAAAAATAACAAGTGAAATTATATTGAATAATTCTCATTGAAACTTTTAAAGAAGAAAAATAGAATATGTCAGATAATAATAAGAATTACTTAAACTATAGTTTAAGTAATTCTTATTATACAAGTAGCATATATAAAACATGAAATATTAACCTAAAAAAGAAAATGAATAAATGAATATTGATTTCCAATAGAATGTAAATATAATAAACATTAATATTATAAGTAACTTAGAAAAATATTATACAGAAATACAAATGTTTAACTTACCTTAAATATCATCAACTATTCTTTCATGAATTTTAATTCCAGTTGCCTTTATATTTTATTACTCCAATGAATATTTTCAAACTACTATATTTATAGAATAAAAGGAAAAACTATAGAATTATTACCCATTCTATCAATTCTAAGAATTTTCAATATTAACAAGTATCAAATTCACTACTTGCTAAGAAATAAGTATTAATAAAGTACCTAAAGATATTGAAATTTTGTTAGGAAGAAGGTTAGGATATGTCAGATAATTATAATGCTATAATACAAGTGGTTCTTATGATAATTATAGAAGATCTGTACATAAAACAAAGAAAGAGAAAACTAAACAAGATAAAGAACATTGGGTTCCAGTAGATTGTGAAAAAATCAGAAATATCTAGTTTAATACTGATTATTATCAATTGCTGAATTGTCATGCTAATATATTATTTCTTGATGTATAATAACATATTTAAATACAAATGGTGTGAGTTTTTCGTCCATAATTTAAAAAACTATGTTTTGACACATGTGATTTAGCGTTATTTAGAGTATTAAAAATTGTTATAATGGAGAAATAGATTCTTTATATCACAAAAAGCTTCTTAAAACTATTTTAAAAGTTTTTTTAATTTTTAAATATATTTTTTATACCTATATATATTTATGATGATAATATAAGTATATAAGTAGATTAAAGAAGTAAAATATACTAAAGTTATGGTAATAATACTATATACTAAAGAGTTAATATTGAGAGGTGTAATATCTTATGGAAATATTCGGGAGAAAGCATAGAAATATAAAAAGATATAGAGAAATATTATATGTGTTATCAAAATATGGTTTTACGATGTTAGTAGAGCAGATAAATATAGATAGTCCTATTAGAAGTTTATTTTTTACAAAGATATTAAGAGTAAGTAAAAAGTATACAAGAGGTCAAAGAATAAGGATGGCTTTAGAAGAATTAGGACCTACATTTGTGAAATTAGGACAAATATTAAGTACAAGATATGACTTATTGCCAGAAGATATAGTTGAAGAGCTTATGTATCTACAAGATAAGGTAAAAGAATTTAGCTTTGAAACTGCAAAAGAAATTTTTTATGATGAAACCGGAAAAACAATAGATGAAGTTTTTGAAATTTTTGATCAAAAACCTATTGCCGCAGCATCTATAGGTCAAGTATATAGAGGAACTTTAAAAAATAAAGAAAATGTTGTAATCAAGATTCAAAGACCAAATATAGCTAAAATAATAAAAAAAGATATGGAAGTTTTACATAGTATGGCACATATCGTAGATGAAAGATTTAATAAAACAGGAATGATAAGAGCTGTGGATATAATAAGAGAGCTTTCATATTCAATACACAAAGAGCTAGATTACACATATGAGGCTCAAAATGCACACAAATTTGGAGAAAATTTTAAAGATAATAAAAATGCCGTGATTCCTAAAATATATTGGGATTATACTACTAAAAGAGTAGTTGTTATGGAAGAAATTAAAGGAATAAAAATAAGTGATATAGAGGAGATAGAAAGAAGAAATTGGGATAAAAGTAAAATAGGAAAAATAGGAGCAAGTCTCTTTATGGAGCAAGTTTTTATACATGGTTTATTTCATGGAGATCCTCATCCAGGGAATATATTGATAGTTGATAAAGAAAAAATAGGCTTTATAGATTTTGGAATAGTAGGATATATGGATGACGGTATGCTTAGCTTCATTATATCTCTTCTTAAATCTAGCCAAGAAAAAGACGTAAATAAAATAGTAGATACTCTTTTTAAGGTGGATGCTATTACTACAGAAACTGATGAATTAGATTTAAGAAAGGATATATATTATATCATAACATACTATTTTGACTTGCCTATCAATAGAATAAATTTTGGAGAAGCTCTCAATGAGATATTGTTAATATCTTATAAACATAAACTTAAGATACCGTCTCAGCTTACACTTTTAATAAAATCTCTAATAACAATAGAAGGTACATCTAGAAAGCTTGATCCTAATTTTAGTTTTTCTGAAATATCTGAGGAAACAATAAGGGAGATAAGTAAGAAAAAATTAAAATTAAATAAAGGTCTTATGAAAGCATCAAAAATATCATTTGAAATATATGAGGGACTTAAAGATTTACCTAGACAGATAAATACTATACTAAGTAAAATAGAAAAAAATCAGATAAAGATAACCATGAAACAAGAGGGACTTAAACAACTAGAAGAAGAAGTAAACAACATGACTACAAGAACATCTTTAAGTATTTTGACAGCAGCTATAATAGTAGGGTCTTCAATAGTTATTCATTCTGATATAAACCCTAAAATATATGGTATATCTGCTTTTGGAATAGTGGGATATTTAGGAGGAGTAGTTTTAGGTTTTGGACTTTTATTATCAATATTATTAGAAAGAAAAAAGAACAAATAATAGAACAATATATTTCAGAGATTATTCAATGAGGTACATGATATTTATTGAATAGAAAATTACTATAAGATATAATGTAATTATATTTTCATTAAGGGAGAAAGTTCAATGATAGAACTAAATAAAATAGTAAAAGTATTAAGATGTGAAGAAGAAGAAATAGATAGGATACATAAAGAACTTAATATTTCAAAGCTAGCTTCTAGAGTTCTTCTAAATAGAGGACTTAAGGATATTGAAAAATGCAAAATATTTTTAGAGCCGGATATAAAGGATTTTCATGATCCTTTTTTATTAAATGATATGGATAAAGCTAGTGAAAGAATTATAGAGGCTTTAGAAAATAATGAAAATATTTGGATATATGGAGATTATGATGTAGATGGTATTACTAGTACATCTATACTAAAAATATTTTTTTCTGATATAGAATACGAAATAGATTATTATATACCATATAGAATGTCGGAAGGGTATGGACTTAATAAGGAAGCCATAGATCACATAAAGGAAAATGGAGGAAATCTTATAATTACTGTAGACTGTGGGATAACTTCATTTGATGTAGTAGATTATTGTAATAGTTTAGGAATAGATATAATAATAACAGATCATCATACATGTCAAGAAAACATACCAAATGCGATAGCAGTGATAAATCCTAACAGAAAAGATAGTTCTTATCCATTTAATAAATTAGCCGGAGTAGGAGTAGCATTAAAACTTGTACAAGCGTTATCAATTAAGTTAGCAAAAGATATAAATTATAACGAAATACTTCCTATAGCTGCTATAGGAACTGTAGCAGATGTTGTTTCTTTAACAGGAGAAAATAGAATAATAGTAAAAAGTGGTCTAGATATTATACATGAAACTAATAATTTAGGCATAAGAGCATTGATAGAAACTACAGGTCTTAAAAATAAGAAAATATCTAGTGGACATATTGGATTTGTAATAGGTCCAAGAATAAACGCAACAGGAAGAATAGGATTTGCTAAATATGGCGTAGAACTTTTTATATCCAAAGATTATAATGAAGCTTTGAATATTTCTAAAAAATTAGACGAAGAAAATACAAAAAGGCAGATTATAGAAAAAAATATACTTGATGAAGCCGAAGAGCTGATTAAAAGAGAAATAAACTTAGAAAAAGATAAGATAATAGTTCTTGCATCTGAAAACTGGCATATGGGAGTAATCGGAATAGTATCTTCTAGAATAACTGAAAAATATGGGAAACCTTCAGTTTTGATTTCTATTGAAGGTGGAGAAGGTAGAGGTTCAGCTAGGAGTATTCCTACATTTAATATTTATGAAGGATTATCAGGATGTGAAGATCTTCTTTTAAAGTTTGGAGGGCACAGTCAAGCAGCAGGACTATCAATAGAAGAAGAAAATATTAAGGAATTTAGAAAGAGAATAAATAGTATAGCAAATGATTTACTTAGTGATATTGACATGATTCCTGAGATAATAGTAGATGGAGAACTAGAAAAAAAAGAAATATCCATTAAAACTGTAAATGAATTAAAGCTTTTAGAACCCTTTGGGATAGAGAACTCTACTCCTATATTTTTATATAAAGGAGTAAATATAAAGTATATAAGAACTGTAGGAAAAGATAGTAATCATTTAAAAATGACTGTAGAAAAAGACGGATTGATAAGCGAATGTATAGGATTTAATATGGGATATTATATAGAAAATATATCTATCAATGATGTAATTGATCTAGTTGTCAATTTAGATATTAATGATTTTCAAAATAAACTAAGTGTTCAACTTAATATAAAAGATATTATAATTCCATATGATATAGAAGATTTAAATGAAGAATTCTATAATAAATTAGAATGTGAAAATCCTTCAAATGTACACTTTGATAACCAGATAAAAGTTGATAAAATTGAAATATTAGACAAGGAACTAAGAAGAGAAAAAGTGATAAAATATATAAAAAATGAAAATAATACGCTAATTATAGTGAACAACTATATTAATTTTATAGAAATAATAAATGATATAAGATTTGAAGGCAGAGATTTAATAAAAAAGACATTTATTAGTTATTTAAATTTAGATAATGAGAATAACAATTCTATACTACTTAATCCAAATGTAGAAGATATAGATTTTAGAAAATATGAAAATATAATTTTATATGATTTATGTTTTGATAAGGATTATCTTCATGAAATAGTGGTTAAGAGTAATGAAAAGCTTAAGATACTATTAACTGAAGAAGATTTAAAATTCAATAGAAAAATTGTTAAAAGTTTGGTTCCAGATATATCTGAAATAAGAACTATATACAAGTCCTTTGTTGGTAAAGGAGAAAAGCTTAAAATAGATATTGATAAATATATAATGAATATTAATGCTAGAAATGAATATAACCTAAATATAAGAAAGTTGCAAAATTCATTGGAAATTTTAAAACAAGCAATTCTTATTGATTATAAAATAGATGGAGGATATCTATACGTTATGATGTTAGAAAAACCGAAAAATAAAATAGATATACAGGCTCTTCCTAAATATAAAAGTGTAAATGAAATGTTAAATAAGATTTACGATGTTGAAAAGTACTTTAGTCAATATTATAACGCCTAGGAGGAATACTATGGATTTAAGAAATAAGATTAGAAGTGTACAAAACTTTCCGAAGGAAGGTATAGACTTTAAAGACATAACAACTCTTTTAAAGGATAAAGAAGCCTTTAAAGAATGTATAAAACAAATGGCTAATAAATTTAAAAATGAAAAAATAGATATTATAGTAGGAGCTGAAGCAAGAGGATTTATAATAGGTGCACCTTTAGCTTATGAACTTAATGCAGGATTTGTACCAGTTAGAAAGTTAGGAAAACTTCCATCAGATACTATAAAATATGAATATGAACTTGAATATGGTACGGATACTCTTGAAATGCATAAAGATGCCATATCAAAGGGAAATAGAGTTCTTATTGTTGATGATCTATTAGCTACAGGAGGAACTTCATATTCTGTGGCTAAAATGGTAGAGACTTTAGGTGGAGAAGTAGTAGGTTTTGATTTTCTTATAGAACTCGAATTTTTAAATGGAAGAGAAGTACTTAAAGGCTACAAAGTTGAATCAATAATAAAATATTAAATAAAATTTTATTAAATGGCTTTGAATTGAGCTGACTGTGGTATACTATATTTATATAATTTTAGGCATAAGTAGACTTTAGTGAGAGGTTGAGTAAATTGCTAGAAAAACTAATATCTAAGATAAAAGAATATAACCCCCAAGGAGATATAGGACAAGTAATAAAAGCTTATAAATATGCTGAAAAAGCTCACGAAGGACAATTAAGAAGGTCTGGGGAAGAGTATTTTATTCATCCATTTAATGTCGCTATGATACTAGCGGATCTTCATATGGACGTTGCTACTATCTCAGCAGGGCTTTTGCACGATGTTTTAGAAGATACAGATGTTACTTTTGAAGTTCTTGCTGATGAATTTAGTGAAGAAATTGCTAATTTAGTAGATGGAGTAACTAAATTAAAAAAACTTAAGTTTAGAACTAAAGAAGAAAACCAAGTTGAAAACTTAAGAAAAATGATAATAGCAATGTCAAAAGATATAAGAGTTATTATTATAAAATTAGCTGACAGACTGCATAACGCTAGGACTCTTGACTATATGCCAGAGGCTAAGCGAAAAGAAAAAGCTTTAGAAACATTAGAAATATATGCACCTATAGCTCATAGACTTGGAATTTCTAAAATAAAATGGGAACTGGAAGATATTGCTTTAAGATATATAGATCCTGAAGGGTATTATGAATTGGTAGAAAAAGTATCTAAAAAAAGAAAAGAAAGAGAAGCTTATATAAATAACTTGATAAAGGTATTAAAAGATAAGCTGGATGAAATGGAAATAACTAGTGAAATAAGTGGGCGTCCAAAACATTTCTATAGTATATATAGAAAAATGGTATATCAAAACAAAAATTTCGAGCAGATATTTGATTTAACTGCGATAAGAGTTATAGTAGACAATGTTAAAGATTGTTATGGTGTATTAGGAATAGTCCATACACTATGGAAGCCAATACCAGGAAGATTTAAGGACTATATAGCAGTTCCTAAACCAAATATGTATCAATCTCTCCATACAACTGTTATAGGACCAAGAGGGGAACCTTTTGAAATTCAAATTAGAACTTTTGAAATGCACAAAATAGCTGAATATGGTATAGCAGCTCATTGGAAGTATAAAGAGGGAGTAGATAAGAGTACTGATTTTGAAAATAAGCTTTCATGGCTTAGACAACTATTAGAATGGCAAAAAGATTTAAAAGATCCTAAAGAGTTTATGGAATCATTAAAAATAGACTTTTTTAATGATGAAGTATTTGTGTTTACTCCTAAGGGAGATGTAATTAATTTGCCAGCAGGATCTACTCCTATAGATTTTGCTTATAGAGTTCATACGGCAGTAGGAAATAATTGTGTTGGAGCAAAAGTTGACGGAAGAATAGTACCTATAGATTTTAAAATAAAAAATGGAAATATAATAGAGATATTAACATCGCCTAATAGTGCGGGACCAAGTAGAGACTGGTTAAAGCTAGTAAAAAGTAGTCAAGCGAAAGCTAAAATAAAGCAATGGTTCAAAAAAGAAGAGCGTGATCAAAATTTAAATAAAGGAAAAGAGTTATTAGAGAAAGAGGTTAAAAGACAAGGATTTAAACTAACTGAAATACTAAAAGAAGATTGGTTAAAACAAATAAGCAAAAAACTAAGCTTTAACAATATAGATGATTTATATGCAGCTCTAGGATATGGAAGTATAACTCTATCACAGGTTACAACAAGACTTAAAGAATTTTATCGAGAATACTATGATATTAAGACAGAACCTAAAGAAGAAATAAGTCATCATGTTAACGAAAAGAAATCTCGTACACCTAATCAAGGTGTAAGTATAAAAGGAATAGATAATATTAAAGTTAGATTTTCAAGATGCTGTAGTCCTGTTCCTGGAGATGACATAGTGGGGTATGTTACCAGAGGTAGAGGAGTTTCTGTTCATAGAAGAGACTGTCCAAATATTGCTGAACTTAATATAAATGAAAGGTTCATTGATGTTGAATGGGCTTCTGACAAGAAAACATCTTATAATGCAGAAATACAAATTAAGGCTACTGACAGAACAGGACTTTTAACAGAAATAACACAGCTTTTGACAGATGCAAAATTGTCAGTAAATTCTTTAAATGCAAGAACAAGTAAAGAAAGAATAATAATTATAAACATGACACTTGAAATAAAAGATGTTGAGCAATTAACTAATCTTATGAGAAAGATAAAAGCATTAAGTGGAGTAATAGACGTATACAGGGTAATCACCTAAGAGGAGTGAAAATATGAGAGCGGTAGTACAAAGAGTTTCTGAGGCTAAGGTTACAGTAAATGATGAAATTGTAGGATCTATAAAAAAAGGGCTACTTGTTTTACTAGGAGTTGGAAATGAAGATAGTGAATCAGATGTAAAATATTTAAGTGATAAAATTTCAAATTTAAGAATATTTGAAGATGAAAATGAAAAGATGAATTTATCATTGATAGATATTAAGGGAGAACTTTTGATAGTGTCTCAATTCACATTATTTGGTGATGTTAGAAAGGGAAAAAGGCCAAACTTTACTAATGCGGCTCATCCTAAAATGGCTGAAGAATTATATTTAGACTTTATAGAAAAATGTAAAAACTTAGGTCTGAATAAAGTTGATACAGGCATTTTTGGGGCAAATATGGATGTTAGTTTAGTAAATGATGGACCAGTAACAATATTGTTAGATAGTAATAAAGGATTCTAGGGGGGATTATGTGCTTTTAAAAAGGATGTCGTTAGGAGTATATGGAGCTAACTGTTATATAGTAACTTGTGAGGATAGTAAAGAATCAATAGTTGTAGATCCAGGTGGAGAAGCTGAAGATATTATAAAAGTGCTTGAAGAAAATGAATTTAAAATTAAATATATAGTTTTGACACATGGGCATGGAGATCATATAGCAGGTGTTCCAAAACTAAAAGAAGTATATGGATGTCCTATATTGATTCATAAGAATGATGAAGAGTTGCTTTTAGATCCTTCTAAAAATTTGTCTGCGTCTATGCCAATTGAAGAAGTTATAATTAATCCAGATAAACTTTTAGAAGATGGAGATATTATAGAATTTGGAAAAATTAAAGTTGAAGTAATCCATACACCAGGACATACTCAAGGATGCATATGTTTGAAAATAGACAAAGATATTCTAACAGGAGATACTTTGTTTAAAGGTTCAGTTGGAAGAACTGATCTGTATGGAAGTTCTAATGATATTATAAATTCTATAAAAACTAAACTATTAAAATATGAAGGAAATACTCTGATACATCCAGGCCATGGTATATCTACAACTATAGGAGAAGAAAAATTAACAAATCCTTTTTTAAGATAATATAGAATACTCTTAGAGATATGAGGCAAAATAATGGAAAATATCTTTAGGAGGGTTTTTTATGAAAGGCTTCCATAGGAATAATGAAGAGTATTATGAGGAGCAAGTAAGGGATTTAGAGATAAACGATTTGATTCTCTTAAAAAATAAAGGACTAAAAGACAAAGAAATGGCTGAAGAATTAGGTATTCCTAAGTCATACATAGATGAATTACTAGAGCAACATAGAAGAGATTTTTAAGGGGATTTTATTATGATATATGTTTATTTAAATGGACATGATTTTAAATATGAAGTTAATGCATTGTTAAAATTATTTTATTTTAATGAAGAAATTAACTTTATAGATGAAAAGGCTTTGGTAGATAACCAAAGCCTTTTCATAGAAAATATATTAGGAATTAAAAACAATAACTATTATATAGAAACTAAAATAGTGAAGAACAATGAATGTATAAGTCAAACGTTAATAAATAATATAGATTTAATAGATATTAAAGTTAATGATACTAAGAAAATAATAAAGACAGGAATAAAGACAAGTATATTCGATGCTTTAACAAAAATAACTAATGTTAAAGTTCCTTGGGGTATACTTACAGGTATAAGGCCTACAAAAATAGTACATGATCTTATTTTTAAAGGTTATGATAAGAACGAAATAAAAAATGTATTGTTGAATCAATATAAGCTTAATTCTGAAAAGGCAAATTTGATTATAGATATTGCCGAGGTAGAAAAAGATATTATATTCCCTATAGATGAAAATAAATTTAGCTTGTATGTAAGTATTCCTTTTTGTCCTACTAGATGTTTGTATTGTTCATTTCCTTCTAATTCTACAGATAAATATGGAAAGCTGATAGATGCATATACTGAAAAATTACTATATGAAATAGAAGGACTATCTAAAATCATTAAAAACAAAACAATAAATACGGTATATATAGGTGGAGGAACACCTACAGCTATTCCACCTAAAAATCTTGATAAGATTATAAATAAAATATATGAGTGTTTTGGAGAAAAATATATTAAAGAGTTTACAGTAGAGGCTGGTAGACCAGATACTGTAAATAGAGAAATGCTTAATATGCTTAAGTCAAATAACATAAAAAGAATAAGCATAAATCCACAGACTATGAATGACAGTACGTTAAGATTAATAGGAAGAGATCATAAGACAGAAGAAATTATAACTTCCTATAACTTAGCTAAAGATATAGGTTTTGAAGTTATAAATATGGACTTAATAGTTGGATTACCAGGTGAAGGATTAAAAGAAATAGAATATACTATGAGAGAAATAGAAAAGCTAAAGCCTGAAAATCTTACTGTTCACACTATGGCAATAAAAAGAGCTTCAAAGCTTAAAGAAAGCATAGACAATTATAGCTTAGGCCAACAAGCTATCATAGAAGAAATGTTGAATATTACCAAGTATTATGCTAAAAAAATGGGAATGATACCATACTATATGTATAGACAAAAACAAATACTTGGCAACTTTGAAAATGTAGGATATACAACACCCCAAAATGAATGTATATATAATATTTTAATAATGGAAGAAAAGCAAAGTATAATGGCAGTAGGAGCTGGAGGAACATCAAAGATATATTTTCCAAAAGAAGATAGACTAGAAAGAGTTCCTAATGTTAAAAGCTTAGAGGAGTATATAAAAAGAGTAGATGAGATGATAGAAAGAAAGTCTAAGTATATCTAAATGTTGACATAAATTGATACATCAATTATAATATAAAAAATGTAAAAGACAATATAAATACTATGAAGAGAAAAAGTAACTAAATCACTTGATTATAGAGAGTCAGAGATGGTGGAAATCTGATATCAATACTTAGTGAACACATCTTGGAGTAGATAGGCTGAAGTTTATAGTAGGTTTATACGTTTGTCTGCGTTAAAGACTTAGAGTGGGATAAGCATTTAATTATTTTTTGTATATCCAAAAAGGGTGGCACCACGGGAAAATAATACACTTCTCGTCCCTATAATATTTATAGGAACGGAAGTGTTTTTTTATGTACATAGATAGTCAAATTAGTTATATAAAGTATTAAAGATAAATAAAAAATGTAAGGAGGTCTATTTATGTTAACAAAAGCACCTAGAGGAACAAATGATATATTACCTTCACAATCATATAAATGGCAGTATATAGAGAAAGTATTTATAGATGTTTGCAATAACTTTGGATATAAAGAAGTAAGAACTCCAGTATTTGAGCATACTGAGTTATTTGAAAGAGGAGTAGGAGAAACTACAGATGTTGTACAAAAAGAAATGTATACTTTTGAAGATAAGGGTGGAAGAAGTATAACATTGAAACCAGAAGGAACTTCTCCTGTAGTACGTTCATATATAGAAAATAAATTATACGCTGAACTTCAACCAGTAAAAATGTGCTATATTACTCCTTGTTTTAGATATGAGAGACCGCAAGCAGGAAGGTTGAGAGCTTTTCACCAATTCGGGGCAGAAGTTTTTGGTAGTGAAGACGCTTCAATAGATGTTGAGATTATGACTCTTATATCGACTTTCTTTAAAACATTAGGACTTAAAAACATAGAATTACACATAAACAGCATAGGCTGTCCTAAATGTAGAGAAAGATACAATAATATATTAAAGGAATATCTTTCATCTAAAATAGAAAGTCTTTGTGATACTTGTAAATCTAGATATGAAAAGAATCCTATGAGGATACTTGATTGTAAAAATGAAGATTGCAAAGAAAAAACATCAGATGCACCAGTTATGATAGATAACTTGTGTGAGGAATGTTATCAACATTTTGAAAAAGTAAAAGAGTATTTAAGTATAGCTAATATAGATTATATTGTGGATTCTAAAATAGTAAGAGGTTTAGATTATTACACAAAAACGGCTTTTGAATTTATATCTAATGATATAGGCGCTCAAGGAACAGTTAGTGGTGGAGGAAGGTATGATGGTCTCGTAGAGGAGTTAGGAGGATCACATACACCCGCTGTTGGATTTGGCATGGGGGTTGAAAGATTACTTTTAACACTAGAAAGTAATGGAATAGAAATTCCTAAAGAAAATCAAATAGATATTTTTATAGTATCAATCGGAGAAAAAGCTGATAAAGAAGCATTTAGACTATTATCAGAGTTAAGATCAAATGGAATATCAGGAGATAAAGACTACTTAGGAAGAAGTATAAAAGCACAATTTAAATATTCCAACAAAATAAATGCAAAGTATACTGTAGTTATAGGAGAAGACGAAATAGAGAAAGGCATAGTTACACTTAAAGATATGAACAATGGTGAACAAGAAGAAATTAAAATAAATGAACTAATAGAAAAGTTAAGTATTAAAACTAGGGGGTAAAAAAATGTCAGAAAGTATGGGCAATTTAAGAAGAACGCATATGTGTGGTACATTAAGATTAGAAAATGAAGGACAAGAAGTTGTACTTATGGGCTGGGTACAAAAAAGAAGAAATTTAGGTTCTTTAATATTTGTTGACTTAAGAGATACAACAGGAATAGTTCAAGTTGTATTTGATAGTCATGTGTCTCAAGAAGCTTTTGATAAAGGAGATAAATTAAGAGGAGAGTACGTTATAGCAGTTAGAGGAAAAGTACACAAGAGACAATCTATAAATAGTGAATTACCAACTGGAGAGATTGAAATATTCGTTGAAGAATTAAAAATATTAAACGAAGCACAGACTCCTCCTATTTATATAAAAGATGACGATGATGTTTCAGAAGCTATGCGTTTAAAATATAGATATCTTGATTTAAGAAAATCTTCAATGCAAAATAAATTAAAAATCAGACATAAAGCTACTAGAATAGTAAGAGAGTTTTTAGATGAAAATGACTTCATAGAAGTGGAAACTCCTATACTTACAAAACCAACACCAGAGGGAGCAAGAGACTATTTAGTACCTAGTAGAGTAAATCCAGAGAAGTTTTATGCACTACCTCAATCACCTCAAACATTAAAACAATTACTTATGGTAGCTGGTATGGACAAATATTATCAAATTACTAAATGCTTTAGAGATGAAGATTTAAGGGCTAATAGACAACCTGAATTTACACAAATAGATATAGAAATGTCTTTTGTTGATATTGAAGATATAATAAGTATAAATGAAAAGCTTATACAAAAAATATTTAAAGACATAAAAAATGTTGATATACAACTTCCTATTAAGAGAATGACATATGAAGAAGCTATGGAGAGATTTGGTTCAGATAAACCAGACTTGAGGTTTGGATTTGAACTAAAAAATATTGGAGACATAGTAGAAAACAGTGAATTCAAAGTATTTAGTGACAATATCAAGAATGGTGGAGAAGTAAGAGCTATAAATATTGATGGATATGGAAATGAATTTACTAGAAAAAGCATATCTAAATTAGAAGACTTTGCAAAGACTCATGGAGCGAAAGGTTTAGCTTGGATAAAAATATCAGAAGAAGGAGTAACATCTCCTATAGCTAAGTTTTTAACAGAAGAAGAGTTAAATAGAATAATAGAAAGAATGAATGGAAAAGAAGGAGACTTAATACTTATAGTATCTGATAAGTCTTCAGTGGTATTTAATGCATTGGGAAGTTTAAGAATAGAAGTTGCTAATAAGCTAAATATAATAGATAAAGATGAGTTTAATCTAGTATGGATAACAGAATTCCCATTGTTTGAATATGACGACGAAGAAGATAGATATGTCGCTAAACACCATCCATTTACACATCCAGTAGATGAAGACATTGAACTTTTAGAAACAGCTCCAGAAAAAGTAAGAGCTAAAGCTTACGATATTGTTATAAATGGAGATGAAATAGGCGGAGGAAGTATAAGAATAAATAATTCAGAATTACAGGAAAAGATGTTTAAGGCATTAGGATTTAGCATGGAAGAGGCCTGGGATAAATTTGGATTTTTATTAGAAGGTTTTAAATATGGAGTACCGCCTCATGGAGGAATTGCATATGGATTTGATAGACTTGTAATGTTACTTACAGATAGTGATAATATAAGAGATGTTATAGCTTTTCCTAAGACACAAAGTGCTACATGTTTACTTACAGAGGCTCCAACATCAGTTACAGAAAAACAATTAGATGAAATTCATATAAAATTAATGGGAAATAAAGATGTAGAAAAATAAAAAAGTAAAAAGTTAGAGCTTAAAAACTCTAACTTTTTGCTTTAATATATTTATTATTAGAGATGAAAATTAATTTCTAATTTTTTTGGATTTGACAAAATAAAAGAAAATAAATCTATAAATTCTACAAAAAAGATTTAAAAATGACAATATAATTCAAATATTTAATAGTTATTAAAAAAATTAATTAATTTTTAAAATATGTTTGTAGAAATTTAACAAAAGAAAAATATAGAATTATTAATATAATTAATATAATAAAATAAATACCATTATTCCTATCTAATTGATATATATTTAAAATTATGGTATCATTTTTGACTATATTATGATGGAAGGTTTATCTTTTTAGATATATAATGAAAATAAGATTATACTTGTATAAATATTTTCATAAAAATTACATTGTATATTATAGATTTCATATTTTAAATTTTTATTGCTTATAATATGAGTAAAAATAACTAAATCAACGTAACTTAAAAACTAAATGATTTATACATTCAACATAGAGCATAAAAATTAGCAAAAGAGGAGCGTTAGAACTATGTTACATTCATTTTCAAGAACAGAGATGCTTATAGGGACTGAAGCTTTAACAAAACTACAGAATAGTAGAATTGGAATTTTTGGAATAGGTGGAGTAGGAACTTTTGCTGTTGAAGCATTAGCTAGATCAGGAGTAGGACAGTTCGTTTTAGTAGACGATGATGACATATGTCTGACAAATATCAATAGACAGATACATGCTACTAGAAAGACTGTAGGAAAATCTAAAGTAGAAGTGATGAAGGAAAGAATACTAGATATTAATCCAAAATCAGAAGTTATAACATTTAAAGAACTGTATAATGAAGAAACATCAGACAAACTTTTAGCATATGATTATAACTATATTATAGATGCTATAGATATGGTTTCTTCAAAATTAGATTTAATTGAAAAATGTAAGAATAGAAATATTCCAATAATAAGTGCTATGGGAGCCGGAAATAAATTAAATCCAACTATGCTTGAAGTAGCAGATATATATGAAACAACTATATGTCCACTAGCTAAGGTTATGAGAAGAGAGTTAAGAAGAAGAAATATAGATAGTTTAAAAGTAGTTTATTCTAAAGAAAAGCCTATAAAGCCTAAAGAATTAGATGGTGGTTGTAAAACAAACTGTATATGTCCTAATAAAGATGCAAGAACATGTGTTGAAAGAAGACAAATTCCAGGAAGTGTTTCATTTGTGCCATCAGTGTCAGGATTAATAATAGCTTCAGAGGTTATAAAAGATATAATAAAAGATGTATCCGATATAGAGAGATAGTAAATATAATTTACGAGAGGAGATGTATTTTTTATGGAACAAACCGGATATGTATATAAAACTGATGATAAGACGGCAGGAATCATTGTAAAAAGAGTATCCGCATGTGGTGATAGTTGTGCATCATGTTCATCTGACTGTAGTACATCAAATATAACTATAAGCATAGAAAATACTTTAGATGCTAAAGTAGGAGATTATATTAAAATAAGAACTAGAACAAAATCTGTATTAAAATCAATTTTTATAGCTTACTTTATTCCACTAGCTTTAATGGTTATAGGTGTTTTTTTAGGAGTTAGTCTATTTAAAAATTTAGGATTTAAAGAATATGAATCATTAGGATTTTTAATGGGTATAATTTTTCTTGGAATAAGTTATGTACTTTTAAGAATAATAGATAAAAAAATCTCTAAGAATAGCAATAAAACATTTGAAATGATTGAGATTCTTAGAGATAAAAAATAAAATATTTATTTTAACATTAATTACTGCCATCAGGCAGTTGTTTTTTTTGCTTAATATACTCTCTATATTTCATAATTGCTCTATTAATTGAAGACGACACAATTACTGCTATAGCTATAGAAAAAGCAGTAAAGATAGTTTGACTTCCTATATCAGCAGCAGTTATAAAGTTTTTCTTGATAAGAGCAAGCATTGTATAGTACATACCTGCGCCTGGAACAAGAGGAATTATACCAGGAACTATAAAAACAGTTGCTGGTTTTTTGAAAATTTTAGCATAAGCTTCACCAAGGAGTCCAGCAGTTGTAGCCCCTAAAAAAGTACCTACTATTGAGGAATTAGACAGATATTTTGCTATAATATTCACTAACCATCCTATTGCACCACATGTACCTGCATTCACTAATGTATCTTTAGGTCCATTAAAGAGAACAGCAAATCCAACAGTAGATAAGAAAGCATATAGAGCTTGTTTTATGTAAAAGATCATTTAAATACCCCCTAGTAAAAATAAAGTATAATACCTACACCTAATGCAATTGATAATGCACACAATATTGCTTCTAAACCTCTAGAAACTCCTGCTAAAAAGTCGCCACTTATAGAGTCACGGGTAGCATTAGTTATAGCAAAACCAGGTACTAAAGGCATTATAGAGCCTATAATGATGTTATCAATGCTATTACCAATTCCTATTTTTACAAATAATATAGCTAACGCACCAGATACAAGAGATCCCATAAAGTCTTTCACATAACTTATGATATTAACTTTTCTACCTACAACTTCTCTACTTTTAACGACTAGAACACTGACTAAGAAAGCAGCTAAAAAGTCTGAAAAACTACCTTTAAATAGTAATGCAGAGAATCCACCTATTAAACCACCACCAAGTACTGATTTAGTAAAATCAGAATAAGGTTTTAAGTTTCTTATAGATACCAGTCTTTCGACTCCTTCACTAACAGTCATCTTTGAGCTTACAAATTCTCTAGAGAATTCATTTACCAGTGTAATTTTATTTAAATCTATTCTTTTAGTTTTAGTCCTTTGTATATAGGTCATAATTTCATTATCATAGCCTATAGTGAGAAATATTCCAGTGGGGATTACAAAAACATCTACATAGTCTATTATATCTATAGCGTTACATATTCTTATTATAGTATCTTCTACTCTGTAGGTTTCAGCACCATTTTCAAGCATTATTTCACCTGCAAGTACAGACATGTCTAAAACTTTTCTAGCTTTATCTTTTTTGCACAAAATACATACCCCCTTACATAAAAAATATATCTTAATGTATATTTTAGCAGAAAAATCTATATTGGATACTTTAAGTTTATAGAGTTCTTACAATTGTAAGTTTCTATTTTATTGTGTAATCTAACTATAAGCACTATTTAAAGAAAATAGAGTAAATATTATGTCACAATTCAATAAGTAGTATAACACGGATGATAACATTTTCTCTATTTCTATTATAGATTAACCAAATTGTTCTATGTAATGCAATTAAAATATCAAATAGTAACAAAAAAATCACAAAAAATAATTTTTTGGTCTTTATAATATTTGATTATAATGTTATATTATATATGAAATGTTGCATTATATTAAGTTAAATTTTTAATTAACATAAGAAAGGGGAATTATAAGTATGGATTTTAGCAATTTAAGAAAAAGTGACCCACAAATAATGGAAGCTATTGATAAGGAATTACAAAGACAAAAACAAAATATTGAGCTAATAGCTTCAGAAAACTTTGTAACTGAAAGTGTAATGGAAGCAATGGGTAGTTATCTAACAAATAAATATGCAGAAGGTTACCCAGGAAAAAGATACTACGGTGGATGTGAATTCGTTGACGTAGTAGAAGATTTAGCAAGAGACAGACTGAAAGAAATATTCGGAGCTGATCATGCTAACGTTCAACCACATTCAGGAGCTAATGCTAACTTAGGAGTTTATTTCTCAGTATTAAAACCTGGAGATAAAGTTCTTGGTATGAATTTATCACATGGTGGACATTTAACTCATGGTAGCCCTGTAAATATTTCAGGAATTTACTATAACTTCGTTGACTATGGAGTAGAAGAAGGTACAGAAGTAGTTGATTATGATAAATTAAGAGAAATTGCTGTTAAAGAGCAACCAAAAATGATAGTTGCTGGATGGAGTGCTTATCCAAGAAAATTAGATTTCGCTAAATTCAGAGAAATCGCTGACGAAGTAGGAGCTTACTTAATGGTAGATATGGCTCACTTTGCTGGATTAGTTGCAGCTGGATTATATCCAAACCCAGTTCCACATGCTGACTTCGTAACTAGTACAACTCATAAAACATTAAGAGGACCAAGAGGTGGAATCATCCTTTGTAAAGAAAAATATGCTAAAATGATAGACAAAGCTATATTCCCAGGATTACAAGGTGGTCCATTAATGCACGTTATCGCTGGTAAAGCTGTTGCATTCAAAGAAGCATTATCAGATGATTTCAAAGGTTACCAAGAACAAGTGGTTAAAAATGCTAAAGTATTAGCTGAATCATTACAAGAAAATGGATTCAGAATTGTTTCAGGTGGAACTGATACTCACTTAATGTTAGTTGACGTTAAGGCTATCGGATTAACTGGTAAAGAAGCAGAAGCATTACTTGATGAAGCACAAGTAACTGTTAACAAAAATACTATTCCATTTGATCAAGAAAGCCCATTTGTAACAAGCGGATTAAGAATAGGTACACCAGCTGTTACAACTAGAGGAATGAAAGAAGACGATATGAAAGAAATCGCAGCTATAATCAAATTAGCTTTACTTGATAAAAATAAAGAAGAAGCAATAAAAAGAGTAAGCGCTCTTTGCGAAAAATATCCATTATACTAAGAGCTTACTTAGAATAAATAGAAAACAGGAAGGTTATTAAACCTTTCTGTTTTTTTATTTATCTTAACTTGAAAATTTAAATTAAATATGTGTTTCGAGACAATCCTTTTTAATTGATTATATTTATATTTGTAAAACTCTATAAGTTATCTAATAGAATTTGAAGTGTTAGTTAAATCTCACTAGTATTGATAATACTGTGCTGATACTTTTCTCCCTAAGTGTTTAGTAATTTAAAACCAGTAAATTCAATATAAAAAATTAACTAGCATGACGAGTTAATAAAATATTATACGTTTCTATATAGGAAATCTTAACTAAAGTTGTATATAATATCTGAATATAAAAAAGTAATGAGGGAAAAATAGTAACTATATTTTAAAGCAAAGAAAAGTCTTTAAGTGGGTGATAAATTGTTTAAATATGGTTTTATTATAGTGCCAGCAATTTTAGTAGGATTTATTTCAAGATTAGCCATGTTAAAAATTGACTATAGGCAGTATCCTAGTTATCCACAAGGGGTGTTTACTCATCTAACTCTTGGAATTATTGCTTCAGCTTTAGGAGCAGTAGCGGTGCCTGCTTTAGCAGATAATGAATTTTCTGCTGTGACTTTTTTGTCTTTAGCAGCACAACAATTTAGAGAGGTAAGAAATCTAGAGAGACAAAGTTTGGATAACATAGAGCCTACAGAACTTGTAGCAAGAGGAACAGCATACATAGAAGATATTGCTAAGGCTTTCGAGGCAAGGAATTACGTAACTATGATAGTATCTTTGATAGTTAGCATTGTAATATATTTGATGACAAGAATGAATATAGGTTTAGTATATTCTATATCAATAGGTCTAATTGTAGGAATAGTATCACTTATTTACTTAAATAAAGCAATATCTAGAGAAACATTGGAGGATATAGCTGAAGTCAAGATAGCAAAAATTTCCTTTGAAGGACCTTTATTAAGGATTAATGATACTGTAATAATGAACATAGGATCTGAAAAATCTAGACAGATCTATAAGGAAAATGGAATAGCAGTAGAGATAATTCCACATGACAAAAATGGAATTGAAACTCTTGCTAATACAGGCCAAAGGCAAGCAATACAACATAATGCTGCGGCATTATTAGGAATAAGAAAAGATGTGGATGAGCCTGATTTTACTCCTATAGCTAGAAGAGATCCACATACGGGGAGAGTTGTAATGTCTATAGTGGCTATGGACCCAGATGAAGATTGTCTTGTAGAAGCTGTAAAGCAAACAATAGTATTAGAAAGCTCTAGAAGAAAGCCTTTAAACTCCAAAATAGGTAGAAGATCACAACGATAGGAGGTTAAATAGTGGATGTAGGAATAAAAGAATATATATTAGCCATAATTACTACTAATAAAGATTCAGTATCAGGAGGAAGTGTTCCAGTATTCTATACTAAGGATAAGGAAGAACAGGAAAAAGTATCTATATTAATATCAAAAATAACCACTGGAATGATACACGATTTAGAAAATGGATGTTATGTAATAGTTAAACATTGATATAGTTATAATAAATTATAAGGTATAATGAATTATCATTATACCTTACGTTTATTTATGCTATAATATAGAGATGTAAATTGCAATATCATAATATTTATTTGTATTTGAATTTCAACTATTATTATAAGAGAATATATTAAAAACTATTTGATAATTTTAAAACTATGATACAATACTAAAGCTAGGTAACTATCTTATACTTAAGACAATAAATAATTATTTAGAAGGGGATAGCATGGAGTTAAAAAACTTAAGTGAAAATATTAATATAATAGAAGAAGTAGAGTCTAATAGTATAGCTGAAGAATTAGAGATAGAGCCAGGAGATATACTTTTATCTATAAATGATAAAGGTATTAAAGATATTATAGACTATAAATATATGATAACAGATGATTTTGTTACAATGACAATACAGAAACCAGATGGAGAAGTATGGGAACTAGAAATAGAAAAAGATTTTGATGAAGATATTGGTATAGTATTTACTAATCCACTTATAGATAAGGCTAAAAACTGTAGAAATAAATGTATGTTTTGTTTTATAGATCAGCTACCTAAAGGAATGAGAAACACCTTATATTTTAAAGATGATGACTCTAGATTGTCATTTTTACAAGGTAATTTTATTACTCTTACGAACTTAAATGATGAGGAAATTGATAGAATAATAAAATATAAACTAAGTCCCATTAATATATCAGTTCATACAACTAATCCTGAATTGAGGATAAAAATGCTGCAAAACAAGAATGCAGGTAAAATATATGATATCCTTAAAAGATTTAATGAAGCAGGAATAAACATGAATTGTCAAATAGTATTGGTTCCTAATGTAAACGATGGTTTGGAATTAGAAAGTACGATAAAAGACTTATCACAACTTCATCCAAATATTTCGAGTGTTGCTGTAGTTCCAATAGGAGTAACTAAATACAGAAAGGGATTATGTGAAGTTGATATATATAATTATAACAGTGCTAATGAAGTATTAAAGTTAATTGATGGAATGCAAAAAAGTTTTCTAAATACTATTGGAACGAGATTTGTATTTCCATCTGATGAGTTCTATGTTTTATCGGAAAGAGAAATACCTAAATATAAAAATTATGAAGGATTTCCTCAAATAGAAAATGGTGTTGGACTTATAAGATCATTTCAATCAGAAGTAGAAGAGGCTTTAGAAAATATGAAAGGAAAATGTACCTCAAATAACGAATATATTATAGCTACTGGGGAACTATCATATAATTTTATGAAAAGTATAAGTGAATTAATAATGGATAGCATACAAGGTATTAGACTTAAAGTAATTCCTATAAAGAATAAATTCTTTGGAGATACTATAACAGTTTCTGGACTTGTAACAGGAAATGATCTATATAATGAATTAAAAAATTATAAACCTAAAGACGGATTTATAATACCAAAATGTATGTTAAAAAGAGATGAAGATATATTTTTAGATGATTTAACTTTATTGCAATTAGAAGAAAAACTAGAATCTAAGGTTACCGTTTCAAAAGTTGATGGAAAAGATTTTGTAGATATATTAAAAAAATAGAAGAGGTGATGTATATGGCAAGACCTATAGTTACTATAGTAGGAAGACCAAATGTTGGGAAATCAACACTTTTTAATAGAATAGCAGGACGAAGAATATCAATAGTTGAAGATAAGCCAGGTGTAACAAGAGATAGAATTTATGCAGAGGGAGAATGGCTAAACAATTACTTTACACTTATTGATACAGGTGGAATTGAGCCTGAAAGTGAAGATATAATACTTTCCCAAATGAGAAGACAAGCAGAAGTAGCAATAGAGACTGGTGATGTAATAATGTTTGTTGTAGATGGATTAGAAGGACTTACATCTACAGATAAAGAAATCTCTCAGATGTTAAGAAAATCAAGGAAAAAAGTTATTTTAGTTTGTAATAAGATAGATACTCCCAAAACACCAGATACTATATATGAATTTTATGAGCTAGGACTAGGAACTCCTATGGTAATATCTGCTGGACAAGGATTAGGACTTGGAGACTTACTAGATGAAGTAATAAAGAATTTTCCAGAAGATAAAGATACAGAATATGATGAAGATGTTATAAAAGTAGCTGTTATTGGGAAACCAAATGCAGGTAAGTCTTCTCTTATAAATAACATATTAGGAGAAAATAGGGTAATAGTAAGTGATATAGCAGGAACTACAAGAGATGCTATAGATACTCCTTTTTCTGTAGGTGATGATAAGTATGTACTTATAGACACTGCTGGACTTAGACGAAGAAAAAATGTAAATGAAAATATAGAGAGATATAGCGTTATAAGAACTCTAGCAGCCATAGAAAGAGCAGATGTATGTATTATAATGATAGATGCTACAGAAGGGGTAACAGAACAAGATGCAAAGATAGCAGGATATGCACATAATAGTGGAAAAGCTTCTATAATAGCTGTGAATAAATGGGACTTGGTAGAGAAAGAAGATAAAACATATCTTCAATTTGAACAGGAAATTAGAAGAAATTTATCTTTTATGACTTATGCACCAATTATATTCATATCAGCAAAAACGGGAAAACGAGTTAATAAGTTATTTGAACTTGTAAAAATAGTTTCAAACAATCATTCTATGAGAATAACTACAGGAGTCTTAAATGATATAATAGGAGAAGCTGTTTTAATGAATCAGCCACCTTCAGATAAAGGAAGGAGACTAAAGATATTTTATGGAACTCAAGTTGGTGTACAACCACCTAAGTTTGTCATATTCATAAATGATAAAGAGTTAATGCATTTTTCTTATGCAAGATATTTAGAAAATCAAATAAGACAATCATTTGGTTTTGAAGGAACTCCATTACAGTTTGAGTTCAACGAGAAAAAGGGGGATTAGGATGAAAGAAATTATTATAATTATTTTAATTTCATATTTGTTAGGAAACTTTCAAACATCCTATATTTTAGGAAGAGTGTTTAAAAAGACTGATATTAGAAAATTTGGAAGTGGAAATGCAGGTACAACTAATGCATTAAGAGTTTTTGGTAAAAAAATAGCTATAGCTACACTTTTAATAGATGCGTTAAAAGGAGTAGCAGCTGTTATGATAGGAAGAGAAATAAGTGGAGATATTGGTGCTATTACAGCTGGTGTTAGTGTTGTAATTGGACATAATTGGCCAGTATTTCTTAAATTTAAAGGCGGAAAAGGAATTGCTACTACTATTGGAGTAGGATTAACTATAACATTTTTATCAGGAATAATATCTATTATCTTAGGTATATTAATTGTAATTAAAACAAAGTATGTATCTCTTGGATCTTTATTAGCTGTAATTATCTGGCCTGTGATTACGATTATAGTATACAAACCTTTTAATCTAAGTTTATTAATACTTACAACTTTACTAGCTATTATGGCTCTTTATAAACATAGAAGCAATATAAGAAGATTATTAAGTGGACAAGAATCTAAATTAGGAAATAAGTTAAATTAATCAAGGGGGAATAAAAATGGATAGTAAAATAGCAGTTATAGGCGGTGGAAGCTGGGGAACTGCTTTAGCTATTGTATTAGGTAAAAAGGGCTTTGAAGTAGATATATGGATGAGAGATAAAAAACAATGTGAACATGCAAAATATGCAAGAGAAAATGTGAAATATTTACCAGGAATAGTTTTGCCTAATAGTATAGATATTACTAATGATATATCAGAAGCAATTTACAAAAAGGATATAATAATATCTTCTGTACCGTCTCATACGGTTAGAGATATTCTAAAAGACATGAAAAAAGATATGAAAAAGGATCAAATAATTGTAAATGTTTCTAAAGGAATAGAAGTAGACTCTTTATTAAGAATTTCTGAGGTAGTAAAGGACGAGCTTCCTGAAAATGAATATGTTGTTTTGTCTGGACCCTCACATGCAGAAGAAGTTGCTAAAGATGTTCCTACTACGGTTGTAGTGTCATCACAAAAAAGAAAGATAGCTGAATATGTACAAGATATATTTATGACTCCAAAGTTTAGAGTTTATACAAATCCAGATGTAATAGGAGTAGAAATTGGAGGAGCTTTAAAGAATATAATAGCTCTTGGGGCAGGTATATCTGATGGACTAGGATATGGAGATAATACTAGAGCAGCTCTTATGAATAGAGGATTTGTAGAGATAGCAAGATTAGGAAGTAAAATGGGAGCAAAGGAAGCAACTTTTGCAGGACTATCAGGAATCGGAGACTTAATAGTAACGTGTACAAGCATGCATAGTAGAAATAGAAGGGCAGGCATGCTTATCGGACAAGGTAAGAGTCTAGACGAATCAATACAATCAATTGGTATGGTTGTTGAAGGAATAAAAACTACGAATGCAGGATATAAATTATCACAAAAGTTAGGAGTAGAGATGCCTATTACCGAGGAAATATATAAGGTATTATATGAAAACTCAGATGTAAAAAATGCGGTAATTAATCTAATGATGAGAAATAAAAAGCATGAAATAGAAGATATAGCTGAGGAAAATAACTGGGAATAGTAAGACATACGTAATGTATGTCTTTTTTTATTTTAGCATGTCATATTCTTACTAACACTTATCATATACATATACCATACAATTGAAATCCAAATGTTTACTATTTTAATAATGATTTTAATTATCCAAAATTTTTATATGAAGGAGGGAATACTTTGGATAAATTTAATATATACAAAGATATTTCAGAAAGAACAGATGGAGACATATATGTAGGTGTAGTAGGACCAGTTAGAACAGGAAAATCAACATTAATAAAAAGATTTATGGAAAAACTAGTTATTCCTAACATTGAAAACAGATATAAGAAAGAGAGAGCAAATGATGAACTTCCTATGAGTGGCTCAGGTAAAACTATTATGACTACAGAACCTAAGTTTGTACCTAATGAGGCAATAGACTTAACATTAAAAGATAATGTGAAATTTAAAGTAAGAATGGTTGACTGTGTAGGATATTTAGTAAAAGGGGCATTAGGACATGAAGAGAACAATATGCCGAGAATGGTAACAACACCTTGGTATGAGAAAGAAATTCCTTTCGAAGAAGCAGCAGAAATAGGAACAAGAAAAGTTATAGCTGATCATTCTACTATAGGAATAGTAGTAACTACTGACGGAACAATAACAGATATAGATAGACAAAGCTATATAAAGGCCGAGGAAAGAGTTATAAATGAACTGAGGGAACTAGAAAAGCCATTTGTAATACTATTGAATTCAAGACATCCTAATCTAGATAGTACAATTGCATTAAAAGAAAGTTTAGAAGAAAAATATAAAGTTCCAGTAATAGCGGTAGATTGTTTAAATATGGAATTAGAAGATATACATACTATGCTGGAAAAAGTATTGCTAGAATTCCCTGTTAAGGAAGTAAATATTGATTTACCTAAATGGATAGAGGGACTTCCAAAAACACACTGGGTTAAATCTAGTATATTAGACTCTATAAAAGATGTAGTGCAAAATTTACAAAGACTTAGTGAAGTTGAAGATGTAATTACTAAATTTAATGATTTAGATATAATAAATGAAGTAAATGTTAAAGAAATAAAGCTAGGTGAAGGTGTAGCTAACATTGAAATGCAAGTAGAAAATGGACTTTTCTATAATATATTAAATGAACTTACAGGATATGAGATAGATGGTGAACACCAACTATTAGGATTAGTTACTAGCTTAGCTAAGGCTAAAAGAGAATTTGACAAGATAGAAAGTGCATTAATAGATGCTAGAGTATCTGGTTATGGACTAGTTCCACCTAGCTTGGAAGAGCTAGACCTTGCAGAACCTGAGATATTTAAACAAGGAAATAGATTTGGCGTTAAATTAAGAGCTATGGCTCCAAGCTTACATTTGATTAGAGCAGATGTGACAACAGAAGTGTCACCTTTGATAGGGACAGAAAAACAGAGCGAAGAGCTTGTAAAATATCTCTTAGATGAGTTTGAAACTGATCCATCAAAAATATGGGAATCAAATATGTTTGGTAAGTCTTTACATGATTTGGTTAAAGAGCAACTAGAAAGTAAATTAAATATGTTACCAGAAGATGCAAGAGCAAAAATGCAAAAAACATTACAAAGAATAGTAAATGAAGGTAATGGTGGATTAATTTGCATTATAATATAAAGTTTTAGTATCAGTGCCTATGTTTCATTTATAAGTGAGACATAGGCTAAATTTTTTTGTTAATACTTTGATATAAAATTAGATAAATAAGATGTTGTCAAAAGTTACATTTACATGATATAAATGATAGTAATTGAAATGTTAACAAAATAAAACATAAAAGTTTGTAAAAATGATTAAATTGAATCTACAAAGATTTTTATGATATACTATATACATGTAAACTCATAGAAGGTGGGTATATTAATGACAATTACAAATTTACAAATATTATTAATAACTTTTTTTGTAGCTAGCATTATCGGCTATATATGTGTCGTTATAAAAGAAAAAATTAATTTAAAGTCAAATACTATAATTATTGATAAGAAATCAGTTACTCAAGATCAAATAGATGAAGCTGAAGTGAAGGTATTTATGCTAGATGGTGAAGAAATAAAAGCAGGTGATGAAGTAAAAGTAACTCTTTCTAGTAATAAGAGAGTAGAAGGAATTATAATAGGGGCAAAAATGTCTAAAAGTGAAATAGTAATAGTAACTCATAGTGATGAAATAGAAAAATTTAAAGTAGATACTATAAAGAGAATAAAAATTATAAGTAAATATGGAAGGTTCTTTAAAATATTTTAGGATTATTTTGTAATCATTTTGTATCTTATCAATGGCAAGTATTAAAATAAATATATTGTTTTAAAAAGATGATTGTGATAAAAAATAAATTGATTTTTAAAATAAATGAAGGAAATTACTAAAGTTTGAAGAAATATAACCTATATGATATATGAGGTGATTGTATGAAGCAATATAAAAGAAAAAAAAAAGAAAAAAACTCAAAGCTTTAAGATTATTATTAATACTTCTAGTACTTGGGTATCTTATTTTTAGATCAGTACCTATTTTAGTAGCCTCTTATTCTAAAACAATAACAGTAGAAAGAAGTAATGTAGATGATAGTATTAAATTAAAAGGTATTATATTAAAAGATGAAAAGGTTTATAAATCTCAGGCTAATGGCAAGTTAAATATAAATATAAAAGATGGAGAAAAAATAGGAAAAAATGAAAAAGTGGCTGAAGTTCAAAATGAACATTTAGATAAATATAAAAAAGAAATATCAGATTTAGATAAACAAATACAAGAATTTAAAGAAATGAATTCTGCTTCACAAAATACGTTTAAAGGCGATATACAGAAAAATCAAAAAGAGATGGATAAGATCATAAGTGAAATTCAATCTAATATAGCAAGTAAAGATTATGAAAAAGCTAGTAATCTTAAAGAGGATCTTATTTCTAAAAGTGATAAGCAAGATAAGATATTGGGAGAAAAAAATCCTGTTTACCAAAAAATTTATGATTTAATGGAGAAAAAAAATGAGGTTACTAGCAAAATGAAAAAAGCTAATATACAGTATTATTCAGAATCACCAGGTATAGTAAGTACAAAAATAGATGGCCTTGAAGAAAAGTTTTCTGCACAAAGAATATCTAATTATAAATTAGAAGACTTTGATATAGTAAATAAAGAGAATAAACAACAAAATGAAAATGGACAAGTTAAAGTGGGAACACCACTTTTTAAAATAATAGATACATATAATTGGTATATAATGAGTAAAACTAGTATCGAGCATGAAAAAGAATTGAAAGAAGGTAATGTTGTATTAGTAAAACTAAATAAAGATAATATTGAACTAAAAGGTAAGATAGAGAAAGTTAAAAAACAAGGAAATGAAATGATAGTAATTATTAAGTTTAAAGATTACTTACACAAACTATATAATGATAGATATATGAATCTTAAATTAATAAAAAATAAATACGAAGGACTTAAGGTTCCTAAGGAAGCTATAGTAGAAGAAGATGGTATAAAAGGAGTATATATTAAAGATATAAGTGGTATAGTTAGATTTAGAGCAGTGAATATTTTATACCAAAATGATAAATATGCAATGATCAAAGAAGAAGATAGGAAAAATATAGAAGTTACTATAAATGGTAAAAAAGAATTAAGAAGATCACTTCAATCATTTGATGAAGTATTCATAAATGGTAGTAAAGTTAAAGAAGGACAAATCATTAATTAGAGTTTAGTTTAGGGAGGGATTAGCTATTAGTATCAAAGAAAATCTATCAACAATAAGACATAGAATAAATGAAATAGCAGAAAAACAAAATAGAAAGTCAGATGATATAACACTAATTGCTGTCACTAAAACTATTGACATAGATAGAATAAATGAAGCAATTAGTTTAGGTGTTACAAATATAGGAGAAAATAAAGTTCAAGAAATACAAGAAAAATATGAGAATATTCAAGGACAGCCTAAGCTTCATATGATAGGACACTTACAAAGTAATAAAGTTAAATATATAATAGATAAAGTTGGATTGATACACTCTTTAGACAGAATGAGTTTAGCAAAAGAAATACAAAAAAGAGCTAGTGAGAATGATGTTATAGCAGAGGTATTAATACAAGTTAATGTAGCTGAAGAAGAAAGTAAATTTGGACTCAAAGTAAAAGATGTAGCTCCATTTATAGAAAGTATACTAGAGTTTGAAAATATAAAAATAAAAGGTTTGATGACTATTGCTCCTTACTCAGAGAATCCAGAAGATATTAGATTTGTGTTTAAAGAATTAAAATCATTGTTTGAAGAAATCAAAGAAAGAAACTATAAAAACGTAGACATGAAATATCTTTCTATGGGAATGACAAATGACTATGAAATCGCGTTAGAAGAAGGAGCTAATATGATACGTGTAGGTACAGGTATATTTGGAAAAAGAGTTTATTAAACCAAGAAAGGGGAGCTTTTTGTGAGTAAAATAATTGATAAAATGAAGTACATCATAGGATTGGATGACTTTGAAGAAGAGGAAGAACAAGAAGCAGAAGATTTTGAAGAATTAGAAATTCCTCTTAAGAAAGAAGTTAATAAAGGAAGTAAAGTAGTAAGTATACACACTCATACAAATAGCAATATAAAACTAGTAGTATATGAACCAGAAAAGTTTGAAGAAGTAACAAAAATGGTAGAAGATTTAAAGATAAGAAAGCTCATAGTTTTAAACTTAGAAGAAATAGAAGCAGAAATTAAAAAGCAGATATTTAACTTTATTAATGGAGCTGTTTATGCTTTGGAAGGTAATATAAAAAAAGTATCAAAGGATATATTTGTAGTAGCTCCTAGTAATGTTGAAATTGATGCTAAGTTGAAAGAAGAGTTAAAGAATAAAGGCTTATTTCCATGGCAGAAGTAGATGAGAGGTGAAGTTTTTGAATATATTAAGGCACTCTCTTGACCTATTTATTAATGTGCTGAGTTGGTTGATAATTATAAGAGGAATTTTATCTTTTATAATAGATGATTATTATAATCCTATTTTTAAGATAATATATCAACTTACAGAACCTATAATTGCTCCTTTCAGGAATTTAGTATCAAGGTTGAGAATAGATACTGGAATGATAGATATTTCACCATTATTGGCCATAATTTTTCTTAGCTTAATTAGGTCAATTATTTAAGAAAGTATTAATTCGGTGATATAGATGATAATAGATAAAGTAAAATATATAGAACATATACAAGATAAAACTCAACACTTACCAATGAGAAAAATAGTTGATAAAGTAGAACGAGTTTTAAAATATCATGAAGTTGAGTGTACTGATTTCTTAGATCCTTATCAAGTAAGACTATCTCATTCTATTCTAAATAGATTTGATGTAAACTTTTATGAAGAAGGCGGAATAAATAGTGCAGAAAGAAAATCTTTAGTCATATTTCCAGAATATATGACTAAAGATACTATAGAAATACCTATAAAAGCTTTGAAAATTTCAGGAAACTTTAAGTTTACAGACTTAACACATAGAGACTATTTAGGAGCAATACTTGGACTAGGTATAAAAAGAGAAAAAGTTGGAGATATATTAATACATGAGGACTTTAGTCAAGTTATAGTTCACGAAGACTTAGTAGATTATATATTATATAATTTAAAGTATATAGGAAAAGAACCAGTAAAAATTGATGAAATTAAGTTAGATAGTGTTATTGAAATTAATCAAGAATATAAAGAGATAAATATTACGATAGCATCACCTAGACTAGATGCTTTTATAAGTGAAGTATGTAATCTGTCAAGATCCAAAAGTCTTCTGGCTATTACTCAAGGTAAAGTAAAAGTAAATTGGCAACCTATTACTAATTCTTCCTATAAGGTAGGCGAAGGAGATACAATATCTATAAGAGGATTTGGTAGAATAAAAATAGCCAAAGATTTAGGTATAACAAAAAAAGGCAGAGATAAGATGACTATTAGAATTTTAAAATGATAAGGAGATGATAAAATGCTTACGCCACTTGACATTCAAAACAAAGAATTTAGTAAAGGATTAAGGGGCTATAGAGAAGCTGAGGTCGATAGTTTTTTAGATGAAATAATATTAGACTATGAAAAAATATATAAAGAAAATGTAGAATTAAAAGATAAAATTTCTATGCTTAATGATCAAGTGAAGCATTATAGTTCTTTAGAACAAACTTTACAAAAAACACTTGTTGTAGCCCAAAGTGCAGCTGAAGAAGTAACAGCTAATGCAAAACACAAAGCTGATCTTATTGTGAGAGAAGCAGAAGAAAATGCTAAGAAAGTAATAGATAATTCGCAAAATGAAGTTTTAAGAATAAAGAATGAGTATGAAGTAATAAGAAAAGATATGATGCTTTTCAAGACTAGATTTAAAACTTTATTAAAATCACAAATAGAATCCATAGATAGCTATGTTGAAGATGGTGATATTCCTAAAGCAGTTCTTGATGAAAAAAATGAAGAGAACGAAGCTTTGATACAGCATACTTAGAAAATTATTTATCATCTTTTTTCTCTACATATTGTAATAATATTAAGTAAATTATAAAATTAAAAACTTGAGAATATGAGATGATAGAAAGGTATATTAATACAAAAAATAATAATCATCTCTGAAAAAGATATACTGGGCTAGAAAGTTATAAAAATTTTCTAGTCTTTTTTATTTTGAATATATTAGGCAAAAATAATATATTATAACTAAAATGTTACTAATAAAATATATGTTAATAGGAGATTAATAATAAGGGGGAGAAAAATGTCTAAGAAGGATGACATGGAGAAAAAGCTAGAAGAAATAGCTATCAACTTAGAAAAAACAAAAATTCATGAGTATGTTGACTTTATAAGTAATAAAAAGAGACTTATATATATTAACTTTATAAGTGGTATAGCAAGAGGATTTGGAATGGCAGTGGGATTTACATTATTAGGTGCCATAGGAATATACATTTTACAGAAAATAATAACATGGAATATTCCACTTATAGGGGATTTTATAGCTGAAATTGTGAAGATAGTTCAAAACAATTTGTAGGAGGAAGAAGATGGACAAAGAGAAGTTAGAATATTTCAGAAAACTTCTACTAAAAGAAAAATTAGAAGTACTCAAAACATTAAATCTTATGGATCGAAATGGAAGTAATGATCCTATGGTAGAGTATAGTAGTGAATTATCTATGTATGATAATCATCCTGCAGATATAGGTACTGAAATGTATATGATGGGACAAAATATGAATCTCAGAAATAACGAAAATATGACTTTACAAAAAATAGATTATGCTATGGAAAGAATAGAAAAAGGAACCTATGGTGAGTGTGAAATTTGTGGAAAGAGTATAGAATCTGATAGATTAGAAATACTTCCTTATGCATCTAATTGTATTAGATGTCAAGAGGAAACAAGTTTATTGCAAAGTGATAGTGAATTTCGTCCTGCAGAAGAGCACGCTTTAAAATATCCATTTGGAAGAACATTTAAAGATGAAGATAAGAGCCAAAATGAGTTTGATGGAGAAGATAGTTGGCAGTCAGTTGCTAAATTTAATAAAGTAGAAAAAGATCCATCTTTTGGAACAGGGGATTATTTAGGAGTTTTTGATGACTATGAGCAGGGAATCGTACAAGAAGTAGAGAAAATATCACAAGATTATTATGACGATCAATTATAAAATTACTTTATATTTTAGGCTAGGTTAATCCTAGCCTTTTAATATTTTCTATTGATATTGTAAATATAGCGAATATACCTTAAAATAATATATATACTCAACTATGTAGGAGGAAAAAGATGATCATATTAGCTTTTATAATTGTGATTTTAGATCAATTAACTAAATATTATGCAGTTAGTCACTTGGCAGGAAAAGAACCATTTATAATAATAAAAGATTTTTTCCAATTTAGTTATGTAGAAAATCGTGGAGCAGCATTTGGAATTTTACAGGAACAAAGATTATTTTTTATAATGCTTACTTTAATAGTAATACTAGGAATTATTGTATATACTAAAATTAATAAAAAATTAAGCAAAGCTAGTAAAACTTCTCTAGGTATGATTCTAGGAGGAGCAGTTGGAAACTTTATAGACAGACTAAGATTAGGGTATGTTATAGACTTTATAGATTTTAAATTTGGAAAAGTTTATGATTTTCCAGTTTTCAATATTGCAGATATATTTATTGTAATAGGAACTTTTTTATTGATGTACTTGATAATTACAGATAAATATGAAAAATAGGAAGAGTGATGTTATGGAATTTGTGGAGATAATCGTAGATGAGGAAGATGATAAAGAAAGAATTGACTCATATTTAGCACAGGAGTTAAGTGAAGGATCGAGATCTTTTATACAAAAATTGATTAAAGATGAACTAGTCAAGGTTAATGGAAAAAAAATAAAACCTAAATACATAGTTAAAGAAGGTGACCATATAACCATAAATTTTCCAGAACCAAAATCTTTAGAAATTAGTCCAGAAAATATACCTATAGATATAGTATATGAAGATGAAGACGTTGCAGTAGTAAATAAGCCTCAAGGTATGGTAGTTCATCCTGCACCAGGAAATTATAATGGGACTTTAGTCAATGCATTACTATATCATTTAAATAGTTTATCTACTATAAATGGTATAATAAGACCAGGAATAGTACATAGAATAGATAAAGATACATCTGGATTATTAATGATAGCTAAAAATGATCTTGCACATTCTGATTTATCTTTACAACTCAAAGAACATACAATTAATAGAAGATATCAAGCATTAGTGGAAGGTGTAATAAAAGAAGAAAAAGGAACTATAAATGCTCCTATAGGAAGACATAATATTGAAAGAAAAAAAATGACTGTAACTGATAAAAATAGTAAAGAGGCAATTACGCATTTTTCTGTAATAGAAAGATTTGAAAAAAACACTTTAATAGAAGCAAAACTAGAAACTGGAAGAACACATCAAATAAGAGTTCACATGTCATTTATTAATCATCCTATAGTAGGAGATCCTGTTTATGGGTATAAAAGTCAAAGATTTAATTTAAACGGACAACTCCTTCATGCAAAGACTATAGGATTTGTTCATCCTCGTACTAAAGAATATATGGAGTTTACATCAGAACTTCCTAAATATTTCATTGATATTTTGAATAGAATAAGGAAATAAAAACCATTGGACAATATAAAAAAATTATGATAATATGGGTTAGGGAAAAAAGAATCCTTTAAGTTAACCCGAGAGGTTGATAAGGAAAAATTAATTTACTAGAATCAATAATGAATTAATGACTTCTTATCAACATGATAAGAAGTTTTATATTGTCCTTTTATAATACTAATATAATAGTAGATACAAGGAGGACTAATTATGAAAACAAAAGCTATTATAATGGATGAAAGTACAATGAGTAGATCTATAAATAGACTAGCTCATGAAATACTAGAAAAAAATAGAGGTACAGAAGATTTAGTATTGGTAGGAATTAAAACAAGAGGAATACCTTTTGCAAATAGATTAGCAGATAAAATAAATCAAATAGAAGGAAAGCAAATTCCAGTTTTAATTTTAGACATTACTCTATATAGAGATGATTTATCTCAAATAGATGATAAACCAGTAATAAATGAAGAATTTAACAACGATATTACAGACAAAACTGTAGTATTAGTAGATGATGTTTTGTACACAGGAAGAACTGTAAGAGCTGCACTTGATGCATTAGTTGATAAAGGCAGACCAAAAAAAGTTCAACTAGCTGTTTTGATAGATAGAGGACATAGAGAACTACCTATAAGACCTGATTTTGTTGGAAAAAATGTTCCTACTTCTTTAGAAGAAATAGTGAACGTGAAGTTTGAAGAGATCGATGGATCTAACCAAGTAGTAATACAAAAACATGAATAAATTTAGTTACCTTTTAAATCAGTACAGAGAGACTGAAAAAGGGAGATAATATCTCCCTCCTAAAATGCGCGAGGAGGTTTTTTTATGCTCAAAAACGAAACTATAGAAAAAGCTAATTTAAGTACAACTGAAAACATATCAAATATAGGTAAAAAAACGATATTAGGTATTCAACATGTTATCGCAATGTTTGGAGCTACAGTATTAGTACCTATGTTAACAGGGTTAAATCCTTCGGTTGCACTATTTACTGCAGGGATAGGAACTTTAATATTTCATATGTGTACTAAAAAGAAAGTACCAGTTTTCGTAGGATCAAGTTTTGCTTTTATAACAGCTATTCAATTAGTCAGTAAACAATATGGAGACTTGGCTTATGCACAAGGTGGAGTGATAGTAGCAGGTGGACTATACTTACTTCTTGCTTCATTAGTAATGGTATTTGGAGTTGACAAAGTAAAAAGCTTTTTCCCACCTGTAGTAACAGGACCTATGATAGTAGTTATAGGACTTACACTAAGCCCAACAGCTTTAGAAATGGCATCATCAAATTGGTTAGTTGCATTTATAGTAGTAGCCACTGTTGCTATAATATCAATATTCGCAAAAGGGTTTCTAAAAGTTATACCTATATTAATAGGGGTAATAGTAGGTTACATCTTATCTGTAATATTAGGGTTAGTAGATTTTACACCTATAGCTAAAGCAACTTTCTTTAGCGTACCACAATTTACTTTACCAAAGTTTAGCCTAGGGGCTATAGCAGTAATAGCACCTGTTGTTTTAGCAACATTCATGGAACATATTGGAGACATAACAACAAATGGAGCAGTTGTTGGTAAAAACTTCTTTGAAGATCCAGGACTTCATAGAACATTAATGGGAGACGGTTTGGCAACTATGTTTGCTGGACTAGTAGGAGGACCTGCAAACACAACTTATGGCGAAAATACTAGTGTTCTTGCAGTTACAAAAGTATATGATCCAAGTATATTAAGAATAGCAGCTTGTATAGCTGTAATAATGGGATTCATAGGTAAATTTGGGGCAGTGTTACAAACTATACCGACTCCAGTAATGGGTGGAGTAAGTATCATATTATTTAGTATGATTACAAGCGTTGGTATAAGAACTATATCTAATGCTAAAATAGATTACTCAGATAATAGAAATTTAATTATATCAGGAATAATATTAGTTGCTGGGATAGGCACTGAGTTTCTAAAGATGAACCCAGATTTCAAAGGAGCAGTAGGAATACAACTTGGAAATGGTGCACAAATAGCTGGACTAAGCCTAGCAGCATTAATTGGAGTTATTATTAATAAAGTTCTTCCAGAAACGAAAAAAGAGGCGTAAGCCTATAGATATTATAAAATAAGCTTAATAAATAGTACGTTATGAAAAATATAATTTATAGCCGTATATCCTTAATTTTAAGGATATACGGCTATTTATGCTTTACTAATCACTTGGATAATTCCTGTTAAGTCTGAGGCAAATAATGACGGATTTAGAATTGAGAAATTTGTAAAGATATACATTTAGTGAAAAATTAATGCTTTGATTACATAATTATAAATAATCACTATTAATATTATTTAAGACAATAATATTAATAGTGATTTATTATACCTAATTAAATTATGAATATGATTTTAAAAATGTGATATAAATTTTTTATTTATATTTTAAGTTAGAATTATTTTAACTTTTTTATCTTACTTATTTTGTCCAAAGAAGGAGTAACGTATATTGTACTATTAGTATCATATATAACCATACCTGGTTTGGCTCCATTTGGCTTTTTAACATATTTTCTTTCTGTATAATCTACAGGAACATTACTTGACATTTTAGCTTTACTATAATAAGCGGCTAATTTGGCAGCTTCTATTATAGTATTTTCAGGAACTTCTTTATTTTGACTTTTTATAATAACATGAGAACCAGGAATATTTTTAGTATGAAGCCATATATCTTCTTTAGAAGCAAATTTTAATGTTAGATAATCATTTTGTTTATTATTTTTTCCAACGAATATATCATATCCATCTGATGAAACAAAGTGGTATGGTTCTGAAGTATCCTTTTTTATATGCTTTTTATTCTTATTTAAACTTCTCTTTAAATAACCTTCATTAACTAACTCTTCCCTTATTTCGTCTAGTTCATTTACTTCTATACAATTTTCTAAAGATAATAATATATTTTCAAGATAATTTATTTCTTCTTCAGTTTTTATCATTTGGTTACTTATAAGCTCGTATGCACTTTTTAATTTATTATATTTTTTATAATATTTTTGTGCATTATCTGATCCAGAAAGTCTAGGATCAAGTTTGATAGTGATTGTTTCCAAATCTTCACTGTAAAAGTTTTGAACATCTATTTCCACTTGTCCCTTTTGAATTTGATATATGTTGGCAGTTAATAAATCACCATATATTTTGAACTTTTCTCTTTTTTCTGCTTCAATAAGTTCTTGCTTTTGTTTTGATAATTTATTTAAAGCACGTTCAAGTTTTGTAGTTATTGACTTTCTTAAATCAGTTGATTTTTGTTTTATTCTGTCTACTTTATCTCTAGTTAAGTAAAACTCTTCAAGTACTACACTTATTGAATCGTAATGTATTTTAGGTAAGTTTCCAAATTGATTTAAATCTACGCAAGAAAAAGATATAACTTCATAGTTATTACTATCTTTTACTATTGTAGGATTATAGTTATTATTTTTAATATCTGTATAAAATTTGTCAAATCCTAAATATAACTTTTCTTTTTCATCATCACATAAAGAATTAATAGTTTTGTCAACGTCTATATTTGATATAAAGCATATTTCTCTAGCTAGTAATGGACTTAGACCTATAAAGCTGTTATATAAGAACTTATATACTTTAAAATCTTTATTATCTCTATTTATGATATTAAAAAAGTCATTCCTGTTTATTTCTGTTGGGCATAACTTATTTTGAGAAGGAGGAAGCTTATATTCAAGACCTGGCAAAACTTGTCTTACACTACTTAACGATAATGGAACTCTTTTTATAGAATCTATTATTTTATTACTATTTTTATCCACTAATACTATATTACTATGTTTACCCATAATCTCTATTATAAGTTCTTTTGTAGTTAAATCACCTAGTTCATTAAGAGATTGAATACTAATCTTTAAGATTCTCTCCATTGATATTTGTTCAATATCTATAATTTTTCCATTTTGTATGTGCTTTCTAAGAAGCATACAAAACATAGGGGGATTTGCTGGGTTAGATTTAGAGGAATCAGTTACATATACTCTAGGGTTATTACTACTAGCTGACATAAGTAACTTTATATTACTTCCTTTACTCCTTATGTTTAAGATAACTTCATCATTTTCAGGTTGGTATACTTTATCAATTTTACCATCTAGTATTAGTTGATTTAGTTCGTTACAAATAGATTTTAATACTACACCATCTAAAGACATATCTATTCCTCCAAGTTAGTTTTAATAAAGTATAACATTTTTGATGATAAGAGATAAAGTAATAAAAAATAATTATTAACTTTTTGTAATAAATAGAAGGAAAAAGAGGTGTCATTATAATATTTAATAATAGATATATAGTTCTATAATTAATTATTGTATTAGACAACTATTTTAGATTATATGAGTCATTATAATTTTCGTTATAAAGATAGAGATTGTTAATTTCTTGTTAAATTTGATGTAGGTACTTAGATATTAATAATCTATAAATGAAATGCTCAGTAGAAGTAATTACAGGTTAAATTATTATGAAAAAGTTATAAAGTGAGTATATAAAATGCAAAAACTAAAACAAAAGCTAGATAATATAACTTAATTGACACTAGTGTAATTTGTGGTAAAATTGATTATAATAGTTTAGGAAGGATGAGAATATTGGTTAAAAGTATGACAGGTTTTGGCAGGGGTGAAAGTAGTGATGGTATAAGGAATTTTTCAGTAGAAATAAAGTCCATTAATCATAGATACAATGATATAATAATAAAGATGCCGAAACATATAAACTATTTAGAAGAAGAAATTAAAAGAGTTATAAAAAAAAAGATAACTAGAGGAAGAGTGGAACTATACATAAGTTTAGAATATATAGCTGATTCTAATATGGAAGTTAAGGTTAATCTGCCTTTAGCTATGTCTTACAAAAAAGCTATGGAAAGTTTATGTAATGAGCTTAATCTAGATAATAATATAGGAATAGAGCTTATAACTAAGTTTCCTGATATATTGAAAACAGAAAAGAGAGAAGAAAATGAAGATGAAGTTTGGTTATGTTTAAAACAAGCTGTTGACGAATCACTTAATCAACTAATGATTATGAGACAAGTGGAAGGTGAAGAGCTTGTTAAAAATATAAAAGAAAAAGTGACTACTATTGAAAATCTAGTAAAAGAAGTACAAACTAGAGCACCACAAGTAGTTATAGAACACAAAGAAAAGTTGTGGAACAGAATAAATGAGCTATTAGAAGAAAAATATGAAATTGATGAAAGCAAGTTAGCTAATGAAGTAGCTTACTTCGCAGATAAATATGGTATAGATGAAGAGATTGTCAGACTCTATAGTCATATTAATCAATTGTTAAGAACATTAGAATCTGATGAACCTGTTGGTAGAAAACTGGACTTTTTAGTTCAAGAAATGAATAGAGAGGCTAACACAATAGGTTCAAAGGTGGGAGACATAGACATTACTAATAGTGTTGTTGAAATTAAAAGCGAGCTAGAAAAAATTAGAGAACAAATACAAAACATTGAATAACAGGAGGTAAATTATGGGGATTAAACTTATAAATATTGGATTTGGAAATATAGTTTCAGCAAATAGGATTGTAGCAATAGTGAGTCCTGAGTCAGCACCTATTAAAAGGATTATACAAGAAGCAAGAGATAGAGGAATGCTTATAGATGCTACTTATGGAAGAAGAACTAGAGCTGTAGTTATAACAGATAGTGATCATATAATATTATCAGCAGTACAACCTGAAACTGTAGCACATAGACTTAACAACAAGGATCATAATACAGAAATAGAGTAATATATATAGATAAAAAGGAGAAAATTATATGGAAAAAGGATTACTTTTAGTGGTTTCAGGTCCTTCAGGCGCAGGAAAAGGTACTATATGTAAAAGATTATTGAGTGAAAATAAAAATATAAAATTGTCAATATCGGCAACTACTAGAAGTCCTAGAGCAGGAGAAGTAGATGGTGTTAACTATTTTTTCTTAGATAAGAAAGACTTTGAAGAAAAGATAAAGAAAAATGAATTTTTAGAATATGCAGAAGTTTATGGGAATTATTATGGAACTCCGAAGCAATATGTTTTAGAACAATTAAATAGTGGAAAAGATGTATTATTAGAGATAGATATTCAAGGGGCACTTAATATAAAAGAAATATATCCTGATGGAGTATTTGTATTTATATTACCTCCATCAATGGAAGAACTTAAAAGCAGAATCGTTAAAAGAGGAACAGAAACAAAAGAGTCTTTAACAAGAAGATTTGAAAGTGCTTATGAAGAGATAAAATTTGCATTCAAATATGACTATGCAGTAGTTAATGATGAAGTAGATTTAGCAGTGAACAAAATACAATCTATAATTTCAGCAGAAAAATATAGAGTTCATAGACAAAAAGATACTATAGATGGAATTTAAAAGGAGGTATTTCATGTTATATCCTTCAATAAATGAGTTATTAGATAAAGTAGATAGCAGATATACTCTTGTTATGATGGTGTCTAAAAGAGCTAGACAGCTTGTTGATGGAAGAGAAGCTCTTATCGAATCTTCTTCTACAAAACCTGTAACAGTAGCTGTTGAAGAAATTGCAGATGATAAGATAACTTATTCAAGACTTGATACAACGGAAGAGGAATAAAGGGGTGTAAGTATTGCTTAAAGATAAAAGCATAGTTTTAGGAGTAACAGGAGGAATAGCTGTATATAAGGCAGTAGATGTGGTGAGTAGACTTAAAAAGCTTGGTGCTGATGTAAATGTTATAATGACTAATTCAGCTACTAAGTTTGTTACGCCACTTACGTTTCAATCTTTATCACAAAACTATGTTGTTACAGATATGTTTGAAGAACCAAAAACATGGGATATAGAACATATATCATTAGCCAGTAAAGCAGACTTATTTTTAGTAGCACCTGCTACTGCTAATATCATAGGTAAAGTAGCTAATGGCATAGCTGATGATATGCTGTCAACTACTATCATGGCTACTCAAGCTAAAGTAGTATTTGTACCTGCTATGAATACTAATATGTATAATAACCCTGTATTTAAAAAAAATGTTGAAGAACTAAAGAAACTTGGATACGAGTTTATAGAACCAGGATACGGCAGATTGGCTTGTGGAGTATATGGTCAAGGAAAAATGGCAGAACCGATTGACATTGTTGATTATGTTGTAAATAAATTTACTAAAAAAGATTTAGAAGGTAAGAAAGTAATAGTTACAGCTGGACCTACTATAGAACCTTTAGATCCAGTAAGATATATGACTAATCATTCAAGTGGAAAAATGGGATATGCTATAGCTAATGAAGCTAAAGAAAGAGGAGCGGATGTTGTTCTAGTAACAGGTCCTACTAATTTACAAGATCCTAGTGGCGTTAAATTAATAAAAGTGAATACAACCACAGAAATGTTTAATGCAATTGAAAAAGAATTTAATGATTGTGATGTATTAATAAAAGCAGCAGCTCCTTTAGACTATAGACCTGTGAAGGTTAGTGATAAAAAAATAAAAAAAGATGATGATAATATGAATATAGAATTTACTAGAAATGTTGATATAGCTTTACACTTTGGTAAAACTAAAAAAGATAATCAAATATTAGTTGGATTTGCGGCTGAAACAAATGATTTAATAGAAAATGCTAAGAAAAAAATTATTACGAAAAACTTAGACTTTATAGTTGCAAATGATGTTACACAAAGTGAAACAGGATTTAAAGTAGATAATAATACTGTTACTATCATTGATAAAAATGGAGAGATAAATAACTATCCTACTATGAAAAAAGAAGAAGTATCTGAGTTAATAATAAACAAAGTTGTAAGTTACTTTTAAAGTAAAGCTAGATAGCTATACAATTATATTGTAAAATTGCTATCTAGCTTTTAAATATTTTAATTGTCAACTTAAATAGTAAGAATAAAAAGTTATTTTATAACTTTAAATGAAGGGTATGGTTAAATGAAGATGGAACTATACGCAGAAATTATTATAGACAATATGAGTGTTAATACAGATAGGTTATATACTTATCTCATACCAGAAAAATATATTAATAAAGCTAAGAAAGGTATGAGAGTTCTAGTACCATTTGGAATGGGAAATAAAACTATAGAAGGTGTAATAGTTAATATAACAGATAAAATTCAGTTTGAGTCGAGTAAAGTAAAATCTATAAAGCATTTTATTGATGAAATTCCAATTTTATCTGAAAATATGATAGAATTAATTAAATGGATGAAGGATAAATACTTATGTAGATATATTGAAGTTCTTAAAACTGTTATCCCTACAGGTATTATGAATAAGTCAAAAAAATATGTAAAGCTTGTAGAAAATATAGAAAATGAAAGACTAAATAGTATAACTTCTAAAAATCAAAAAAATATACTGATATATTTACAAGAACATGGTGAAATTGAATTACAAACATTATCTCAAGAATTACAGATAAAAAATATATTATCCAGTATAGATGCTTTGAATAAAAAAAATCTTATAGAAGTTATAGAAAAAGTAGGACAAGAAGTAAATAAAAAATATGTAAAATATGTATATAGAAATTTTTCAAAAGAAAACTTACAATCCATAATTAATACTCTTAGCAAAAATGCAATTAAGCAAATTGATATTTTGAAATTTATTACGAATATAGATTGTATACCTTTAAAAGAGTTAATAGAGAAGACAAATAGCAATCTTTCTTCAATCAATTCTTTGAAAAAAAAAGAATATTTAAAAATATTAGAAAAAGAAGAAACTAGAAATGCTATAACGAGAGATATATCTACTTATAAAAAGTTTAAACTTACAAATCAACAAGAATCGTGTGTAAATACGATATATGATGATTTCTTAAATAAGGAGAATAATAAATATTTATTACATGGAGTTACTGGAAGCGGAAAAACTGAGGTGTATCTTCAAATAATAGAAAAAATACTTGAGTTAGGAAAAGAAACTATAGTTTTAGTTCCTGAGATATCTCTAACACCACAAACAGTAGAGCGATTTGTTGGAAGGTTTGGAGATAAAGTAGCTGTATTACATAGTAGACTTTCTTTAGGAGAAAGATATGATGAATGGCGTAAGATAAAAGAGAAAAAGGTTAAAATTGTTGTAGGAGCTAGATCAGCTATATTTGCTCCATTTGAAAATTTGGGTCTTATTATAATAGATGAGGAACATGAAACAAGCTATAAATCTAGTATGAATCCTAAATATAGTGCTATAGAAGTAGCAGAAAAAAGATGTAATATAGAAGGAGCTACTTTAATACTAGGATCAGCAACTCCTGACATAGAAAGCTACTATAGAGCTAAAAAGGGTGAATTAAAATTATTAACTTTACCTAACAGAATTAATAATAAGAAGCTTCCACATATAGAAATAGTAGACATGAGAACTGAGCTTCATAATGGAAACAAGTCTATATTTAGTAAAAAATTATATGAAGAGATATATAACAATCTTAAAAATAAAAATCAAACTATTCTTTTTTTAAATAGAAGGGGTTTTTCAACATTTGTTTCCTGTAGGGAGTGTGGTTATGTTGCTAAATGCGAAAACTGTGATATATCGTTAACTTATCATGCATCATTAAATAGACTTATATGTCATTATTGTGGAACAACTATGACGTTACCTAGTCTATGTCCAGAATGTAAGAGTAAGTATATAAGGCACTTCGGAATAGGAACTCAAAAAGTTGAAGAAATGATAAAAAAATATTTTCCTGAAGCTAGAGTAGCTAGAATGGATATAGATACCACTACTAAAAAAGGTAGCCACGAAAGAATATTAGATACGTTTAAAAAAGGTAAAGTTGATATATTAATTGGAACTCAAATGATATCTAAAGGATTAGATTTTCCTAATGTTACTTTAGTAGGAATTATAATTGCAGATACTAGTCTTAATCTTCCAGACTTTAAGTCACCAGAAAGAACATTTCAACTTTTAACTCAAGTAGGTGGTAGGGCAGGTAGAAGTGATTTGGAAGGAAGGGTTATATTACAAACCTATGAACCTGAACATTATAGCATATTAACAGCTAAAACACATGATTATAACTCTTTTTATGATAAAGAAATTTTACTAAGAAAAGAGTTTGGGTATCCACCATTTAAGGACATAATAAGTATTGTAATTTCTAGTGAAAAGGAAGAAAAAGCTTTTAATATGGCTAAGAATTTATTTGATTCAATAATTTCAAATATGAAATCAGAGACAGGCAAGGAATTTCCTAAAGAAAAAATATTAGGACCCAATCAAGCACTTATATATAAGCTTAAGAACAAGTTTAGATGGCAAATAATATTAAAATGTGAAAAATGGGAGTTAGATAGGGTAAAATGTATAATAGATAAAGTATGCACAAAAGGAAGAAAAAATTTAGAAAATGATATTAAAATAAATATAGATATAAATCCAATTTCAATAGTATAGGAGGAAATTACATGGCTATAAGACAATTAAGACTTGAAGGAGATCCACTTTTAAGAAAGAAATCTAGAGAAATAGAAAAAATTGATGATAAGATAAAAACATTGGTAAAAGATATGATAGAAACTATGTACAAAGAAGAAGGCGTTGGACTTGCAGCGCCTCAAGTAGGAATATTAAAAAGGGTAGTAGTTATAGATGTAGGAGAAGGTCTTTTTACAATAATAAATCCAGAAATAATAGAAGAACAAGGAGAAATTATTGACTACGAAGGATGTTTAAGTATACCTGGTCAAAGTGGAAAAGTTAGTAGACCAGCTAAAATAAAAGTTAAATATACTGACATAGATGGTAATGAGAAAATAGTAGAAGCAGAAGGTTTTTTAGCAAGGGCTTTTTGTCATGAAATAGATCATTTAGATGGAGTGCTTTATATTGACAAATTAGTTGATGCAGAAGAATAGGAGGTAGAAGATGAAAGTAGTATTCATGGGTACACCTGACTTTGCTGTACCAACACTTGAAGCAATATATAATAATGGACATCAAATTCCTTTAGTTATAACTCAAACTGATAAGCAAAAAGGGAGAGGAAAGAAAGTAACACCTCCTCCAGTAAAAGAAAAAGCATTGGAACTTGGGATACAAGTTCATCAGCCACATAATGTAAATGATAAAGAAACAATTACTATGTTAAAGGAAATATCGCCGGATGTCATAGTAGTTGTAGCATATGGGCAAATATTAAAGGAAGAAATCCTTAACTTACCAAAGTATAGGTGTATAAATGTACATGCATCATTATTACCTAGATATAGGGGAGCAGCTCCTATAAACTGGGTAATAATAAATGGTGAAAATAGGACAGGCGTTACTATTATGGAAATGAGTAAGGGTCTTGATACGGGAGATATGCTTCTAAAAGAAGAAATAGAGATAGGTCAAGATGAAACGGCTGGAAATTTACATGATAGATTAATGAGTATAGGTGCAAACTTGCTTACTAAAACGTTAAATGAATTAGAAAAAGGAAATATTGTTAAAGTTCCTCAAAATGATGAAGAATCAACATATGCACCTATAATGACTAAGTCTTTAGGTAAAATAAACTGGGATAAATGTGGAAGTGAGATAAAAAACCTAGTTAGAGGAACTCAACCTTGGCCAGGATCTTTTTTTGAATATGAAGGCAAAAATGTAAAGATACTAGAAGTTGATGTTGATAATAAATTTAAAGAAGGAAAAAATGGTGAAATCGTCAAAGTAAATAAAGATGGTATTTTTGTAAATGTTGAAGATAAATGTGTGATAATAAAGCGTATACAATTTCCAGGGAAAAAAGCTATGAGTATAGAAGAATTTTTAAGAGGAAATAAGTTTGAGTGTGGAATTTCTTTAAAATAATAATGGAAGTGAAATAAATGAAAAATGATGAAAAAGTATTCATAGTAACTGCTAACCTTATAATTCTATCGCTATTATTACTCAGTATAGTAGGAATCATGTTTATAGTTAATAAAAGTATCATAACACTACAAATAATTTTGCTGATAGTTATAATTTTAGCTTTAAGTTATACTATAAGTATAGTATTAAGTTTATTTATTTTGCATAGAATAGCTAATAATAAAAAAATTTCAAGATTCAGCTATAGATTTCTAAGTAAGATAATGGGAGCAATTTATCCACTATTGTTATTCGTAGCTAAAGTTATGAAAAAAGATAAAGATAGTATAAGAAGGGTACATGCTAGAGTAAATAATTTGCTAGTAACAGCTAATCCTGTGGAGGTGACTAACAAAGATATTTTAATTTTACTTCCTCATTGTTTACAAGATTCTAATTGTAAAGTAAAAATAACACATGACATAAATAACTGTAAATTATGTGGTAAATGTGATATAGAGAAAATTTTAGAAGTTAGTAGAAAGTATAATGTAAAAGTTATAGTAGCTACAGGAGGAACTCTTGCTAGAGAATGGATAAAGAGAATCAAACCAAAATGTATAATAGCAGTGGCATGCGAAAGAGATTTGTCAAGTGGCATAAATGATGTGAAAAAAATACCTGTTTTGGGTATAATAAATGATAGACCAAATGGTTCATGTTTTAATACTAAAGTAAGTATAGATAAACTTGAAGAGGCAATCAAGTTCTTTCTAAAGGAGGATGTATAAAAATGAGTCCTGGTTTTTACGGTATTTATGGCGGAGGATTTAATATGGCATTTCTAATATTAATGATAGCCATAATGTTTTCATTATATGCTCAAGCGAAAGTTCAAGGTACATTTAACAAATATTTAAAAGTTAGAAGTATGTCAGGTTATACTGGGGCAGAAGTTGCTAGAAAGATACTAGACAGAAATGGTCTGTATAATATTCCTATAGAAATGACTCCTGGAAAGCTAACAGATCATTATGATCCAAGTAAAAGAGTTTTAAGATTATCACAAGAGGTGTATAATGGAACATCAGTGGCATCATTAGGAGTAGCAGCACATGAGGTAGGTCATGCTATACAACATTCTAAAGAATATGCACCACTTACTATTAGAAATGCTATAGTACCTGTAGTAATGTTTAGTTCAAGATTTGTGTGGGTGATTATATTTTTAGGATTAATAATAGCATCATCTCCATTAGTTAAAGTAGGAATCATACTTTATGCTGCAATAGTAGCATTTCAGATAATAACATTACCAGTTGAATTTGATGCTAGTAATAGAGCTATGGCTAACTTAGAGCAGGGAATATTGAGTCCGCAGGAAATAGCTCCTACAAAAAAAGTACTAAGTGCGGCAGCTATGACTTATGTTGCAGCTACACTAGTTGCACTTGCACAATTGTTTAGACTTATATCTATGTCTAATAGAAGAGATTAATAAGAAATTGTATAAAAAGGGCTTTAGCCCTTTTTTATTGTATAATTTTTAAATAGGAGAATGATTTTAAATAAAGATTAGTAATCAAGTTTAGTGTAATTTTATGATACAATAGGATTCACAACATTAAATTAGAGTTATTTAAAAATATAATTATTAAAAAATTAACTACTATAATTTATAACTAAAAATTTAAACTAATATAATTAGAATACTAAAAAAAGTTTTGCTATTTTAATCATTTAAAGATACTATTAGAAAAGATTATTTTGTCTATAATAAATATAATAGTTTTTAGTTCTGGAGGAATACGTATGAGTAAAAACCTAAGAGAAGTAGCATTGAAGATTTTAATAGAAATAAATGAAAAAGAGGCATATTCCAATTTATCTATAAATAAAAAAACACATGGTATGGATTATAGAGATTCTTCTTTCATAAGAGAAATAGTATATGGAGTTATAGAAAACAAGCTCTATATAGATTGGGTTATTGAAAGCTTTTCTAAAATTAAGTTGAAAAAAATAAATAATACTGTTAAAGAAATTATTAGAATAGGAATATATCAAATATTGTTTATGGACAAAGTTCCAGATAGTGCAGCTGTTAATGAGTGTGTTAAGATAAGTAAAAAATATAGTAATAAAGGAGCTCAAGGTTTTATAAATGGAATATTAAGAACTATAGTTAGAAATAAAAATGATATAAAATTACCAGATAAATCAAAAGACATTAAGAAATATTTGTCAATAAAGTATTCACATCCAATTTGGATGATAAATAAATGGATTGAAGACTTTGGACTTGAATTTACAGAAGAACTGTGTAAAGCTAATAATGATAAACCTAAACTAAACATAAGAGTTAATACATTAAAAATAAGTAGAGATGAACTCCTAAATAAATTAAACGAAAAAAATATGAATGCTATAAAAACCTATTATGCAGAAGACGGTATAGTAGTTAATTCGCCACAAAATATAACAGAAACAGAAGAATTCAAGAAAGGTCTCTTTCAGATTCAAGATGAGAGTTCAATGTTAGTAGCTCAGATTATGAATCCTAAAAAAAATAGTGTTATAATAGATGTCTGTAGTGCTCCAGGTGGCAAATCTACTCATATAGCTCAAAAAATGAATAATGAAGGAAAAATTATATCAAGAGATATACATGAACATAAAGTAAAGCTTATAAACGAAAATGCCAGTAGACTAGGTATAAATATAATCAACGCCCAAAAATTTGATGCATTACATATAGATGAGTCACTTATAAACAAGGCAGATTATTGCTTGGTAGATGCTCCTTGTACAGGACTAGGACTTATTAGAAGAAAGCCTGATATAAAATGGAGAAAAGAAGAAGGTAATATAGATGAAATTAGCCGTCTACAATACCAAATATTAAAAAACACTAGTAAATACTTAAAAAAGGGAGGAATATTAATTTATAGTACATGTACTATAAATAAAGAAGAAAATTTAAATGTAATAACTAAATTTTTGGATAATAATACTGAATTCAAATTGTTAGATTTTAGCGACTTGATTCAAAATTCTGAGAAAATAACTCCTAAAGAAGGATATATAGAGTTATTTCCAAATGTTCATGCTACAGATGGATTTTTCATAGCAAAACTTATAAAAATGTAATTATCTGAACTTTACCCTTTAATTATTATGATATAATATTATAGTGTTTATATTTCATAGGAGGGATTCTTTGAAAAAAATAGATTTAAAGTCAATGGAAATAAATCAGCTAAAGCAATTGTTCTTAGATATGAATGAAAAAGCCTTTAGGGGAGAGCAGACTTTTAAATGGATACATGATAAACTAGTACAGTCTATAGATGATATTACTGTACTGTCTACAGACCTAAGGGACAAGCTAAATAAAGACTGTAATATAATGAGCCTAAAACTATTAAAAAGATATGATTCAAATATTGACGAAACTAAAAAATATCTCTTTCTGCTAGAAGATGATAATATTATTGAAAGTGTGATGATGAAATATAAACATGGTATATCTATTTGTATATCTACTCAGGTAGGTTGTAGGATGGGATGTTCTTTCTGTGCTTCAACCAAGGATGGACTAGTTAGAAATCTTACACCTGGGGAAATACTGGATCAGTTTTACTCTGTACAAAGAGATATAGGAAACAAAATTAGTAATGTGGTTCTCATGGGAAGTGGAGAGCCTTTAGATAACTATGAAAATGTTAAAAAATTTTTAGAAATAATACACAATGAGAAAGGACAAAATCTAAGCTATAGACATATAACTCTTTCTACATGTGGATTGGTTCCAAAGATGTACCAACTAGCAGATGAAGAAATACCTATAAATTTATCTATATCCCTTCATTCACCGTTTGACGAGGAAAGAAAAAAAATCATGCCTGTAGCTAATAGATATAAGATATCTGAGATACTAGATGCATGTAAATATTATATTAAAAAGACAAATAGAAGAGTCACATTTGAATATACATTAATAAAGGATGTTAATGATAAGCAAGAATATGCTAATGAACTTACAAGACTTCTTAAAGGTATGTTGTGCCATGTCAATTTGATACCTTTAAATCCTATAAAAGAGTTTAAACATAAAAAATCAATTGATAAATCAATTAAAGAGTTCAAAAGCATACTTGAAAAAGGTGGTGTAGCTACTACAATTAGAAGAGAGATGGGCTCAGACATAAATGCTGCTTGTGGACAATTAAGAAGAGACTACATATCTTCTAAATAAGAACTAATTAGCTTTTATAGTTGTAAAAGAATGCGAGGTGTAAATATGTTTATCTGTGCTTGTTCAGATATAGGAAAAATGAGAGAAATAAATCAAGATGCGTATTATTATTTAGATGATGAAAAACTTCCTATCTTTATAGTAGCTGACGGTATGGGAGGGCATAAAGCTGGAGAGATTGCTAGCAATTCATCACTTAGAGCGGTGAAAGAAGTTTACGAAAAGTATAAAGAAAAAATATTAAACAAAGAAGTAGAAATTGCTCAATTTATTAATGAATCAATAAAAAGAGCGAATGAAGAAATACGAAGTGAAGCTGAGAAAGAACCTAGTTTTAAAGGAATGGGAACTACTTTAACTATGGGAATAGTATTTGAAAAAGAAATATACATTGGACATGTAGGAGATAGTAGGGCATATCTATTAAGAAACAAAGAGCTAGTTCAGATCACACATGATCATTCATTAGTAGCAGAATTAGTTAGAGCAGGAACTATAACAGAAGAAGAGGCTATTGTACATCCTCAAAAAAATATTATAACTAGGGCTTTAGGTACAGATAAAGAAGTTGAGGCAGATATTGTCACTAGGGAGCTTTTAGAAGGGGATATTATCCTATTGTGTACAGATGGACTAACTAATATGGTAAGTAATCCTAGGATTAAGGAAATAATACTTAATTCATCTAATCTTACAGATGTTTGTACAGTATTAGCTAATACAGCAAATGAACTTGGTGGAATCGATAATACTACTGTTATGGTTTTAAAAGTAGGATAGAATAGAGGTGATATAAGTGATAGGAAAAGTATTAGGTAATAGGTATGAAATTTTAGAGAAAATTGGAGATGGAGGCATGGCTTTAGTATATAAAGCAAAGTGTACTCTCCTAAATAGATATGTTGCTGTAAAAATACTAAGAGAAGAATTTGTAAATGATGAAGAGTTCATAACTAAATTTAAAAGAGAATCTCAAGCTGCTGCTAGTTTATCTCACCCTAATATAGTAAGTGTATATGATGTAGGTCTTGAGGATAAGAATATCCATTATATAGTTATGGAGTATATTAAGGGGAAAACGTTAAAAGAGCTTATAAAAGAAAAAAATGGACTAAGTATAGAAGAAACGTTAAATATAAGTATGGATATAGCAGATGCTATAGGAAATGCTCATGAAAATGGAATAATTCACAGGGATATAAAACCTCATAATATAATGGTTACAGAGGATGGAAGAGTAAAGGTTACAGACTTTGGAATTGCAAGAGCTGCTACCAGCACTACGATAACTAATACAAATAGTATAATAGGATCCGCTCATTACTTTTCACCTGAACAGGCTAGAGGAGGATATATAGATGAAAAATCTGATATATACTCTTTAGGAATAGTAATGTATGAGATGATAACAGGAACTGTTCCTTTTGAAGGAGAAAGTCCTATAACAGTAGCAATAAGACATATACAAGAACAACCAAAATTACCTAGTGAAATAAATAGCTCTGTTCCAAAAGGATTAGAGAAAATAATAATGAAATGCATAGAAAAAGATCAAACGTTGAGATACAGTAATATCAAAGAATTACTAAGAGATCTAAAAGAATTTAAGATTCATGGAGATACTCAAGTAAAGGAGCCATATAACTCTAGCGATTCTCCAACTCAAGTTATGCCTATAGTTAATGATGATATGATAGATAATATTAATGGAGATATCGATGGTGAATCAGATGTTAAGATCAAACCTAGAAAGGCTAAAAATACAAAAGCACCTTCTAAAAAAGACAAGAAGCCTAAGAAAAGAAAATCTAATAAACTGTTAACTTTTATTGCTATAATATTAGCATTCCTAACAGTATGTGGTGTTGCTTTAGCAGTTTTAGGTTCAAAAGGACTATTAGGAGCTAAAGAGGTGCAAGTTCCAAATATAGTTGGACTTCAAGAAGAAACAGCTAAAAAGAAAGTAGAAGATAGGGGACTAAAATTTGAAGTCACCAGTAAGGAATATAGTGACGAGTATAATGAAGGCGATGTAATAAGACAGAGTGAAGAAGAAGGACAGAAAGTAAAAGAAGGATTTACTATAAGGGCTGTTATAAGTAAAGGGAAAGAAAATGTAAAAGTACCGAAGTTGATAAACAAAGATATAGATGCAGCTACAGAGTTATTAGAAGAAGCAGGATTAGAAAAAGGAGACGTTGAATACGAATATAGTAAATTACCAGAAGGTACAGTAATAGAACAGGACCCAGAGCCATCAGATGAGGTTTCTAGGGGAACTACAGTAAATTTAGTAGTTAGTAAAGGTCGTAAAGAATATACTAAACCAAATAAATACAATAATTACAATAAGAACTCAAACAAAGATTCAAATAATGACAAAAATAATGATAACAGTAATGATAGAAATGATAACAACTCAAATAATAATGTAAATAATAATCAGAACAATAACCAAAACAATAATCAGAATAATAATCATAATAACAATAATACGAATAATGGTAATAATCAAAATAATAATGGATCTAATTCTAATTCTGGTAATAATCAAAATAACAATTCAGGAGGAAACCAAGGAACAAATCCAGGAGGAAATCCAGGAGGAAATCAAGGAACGAATCCAGGAGGAAATCAAGGAACAAACCCGGGAGGGAATCAAGGAACAAATCCGGGAGGAAATCAAGGAACAAATCCTCCTAGCGTAACACCTGAAAACTAAAATATATAGTATACTAAACTGAATTAATATAAAAATTAAAAAAATCTCATAAATTTGATGTATAAGTAATTTTAGGAGGATTAATAATGCTAGAAGGAACAATTATTAAGGGGATAGGTGGATTTTACTACGTAAAAGTAAAAGATGATTTATATGAGTGTAGAGCGAGAGGAGTTTTTCGTAAAGAAAAAACCAAACCTTTAGTAGGTGATAGAGTTTTAATAAGAGCTAATGAAAATGATAAAACTGGCTATGTGGAAAAAATATTTGAAAGAAAAACTGAACTTATCAGACCACCAGTTTCAAATGTAAATCAAGCTATAATTGTTTTTGCAGTTAAAAATCCAGATCCTAATTTATGGTTATTAGATAGATTCCTACTTCTAGCATCTTATCAAGGGTTAGATGTTGTAATATGCTTTAATAAAATAGACTTAGTAAATGAAGAGGTTAAGCATCTTATTGAGGATTACACAAAAGCTGGGTATAAAGTAATTACAACCAGTTGTAAAGAAAATAAAGGTATAGATGAACTAAGAGAGACTCTTAAGGATAAGATAAGTGTATTTGCAGGACCTTCAGGAGTTGGTAAATCTACATTGCTCAATAATATACAATCTAACTTACAATTAAAGACTGGAGAAATCAGTCAAAAAACTAGTAGAGGAAAGCATACTACAAGGCACGTTGAATTAATAGAGTTAGAAATGGGCGGATGGGTATTAGATACTCCTGGCTTTAGCTCTTTAGATATTGATTTTTTAGACGAAGAAAATTTGCAAATATATTTTAATGATATATATGAAAAAAGTCATTTATGTAAATTTACAGGATGTAAACATGACAAAGAACCTCAATGTGCGGTAAAAGAATCAGTAGAAAATGGAGAAATTAGTAGATCTAGATACAATAATTATTTACTCTTTTTAAAAGAAACCATGGACAATAGGAGGTATTAGTAATGATAAAAATAGCACCATCAATTTTATCAGCAGATTTTAGCAATTTAGAAGAACAGATACAAAAAATAGATAAAGGTGGAGCAGATTTAGTACATTTAGATGTAATGGATGGGCAGTTTGTTCCAAATATAACTTTTGGACCTCCTGTTATAAAAAATATTAGAAGAGTTACGGACTTACCTTTTGATGTACATTTAATGATAGATAGACCAGAGAGATATATAAAAGAATTTGTAGATGCAGGAGCAGATATAATTACTGTACATCAAGAATCAACTCTACATTTACATCGTACAATACAGCAAATAAAAAGCTATGGCATAAAAGCATCAGTTGCTTTAAATCCATCTACACCATTAGAAACTATAAAACATGTAATTGATGATTTAGATATGGTATTAATAATGACTGTTAATCCTGGTTTTGGAGGACAATCATTTATTCCTCAAATGAAAGAAAAAATAAAAGAGTTAAGAAAATGGATTGATTCTAAAAAGCTTGATATAGATATTCAAGTTGATGGTGGAATCAAGTTAGACAATATAAAAGAAGTAATAGATTGTGGAGCAAATGTTTTTGTAGCAGGTTCAGCAATATTTGGTACAGATAATATTATAGATACTACTAAAAAGTTTAAGAGTATATAAAATTATTACAAATTAATATAAATTAAAAATTCACTAGGGGAGCTAATCTGCTGAGAGGAAATTACTTAAATTTCGACCCTATAACCTGATCTAGTTAGTACTAGCGGAGGGAAGTGTAATATTTTCATGCAATTAGCCTCCCAAATTAAATTTATTAAGGGAGGTATTTTTATGAATATCAAAACTAGTGAAACTAATAAATCAACTAATATTAAATTTCTAGTAGAAGCAGGTGTAATGGTGGCACTTGCAACTATATTAAGTATGGTAAAAATTTATCAGGCACCTAATGGTGGATCAGTAACAGCTGGAAGTATGATACCAATTATTTTTATAGCTTTAAGATGGGGAGTTTTAAGAGGTATATTTACAGGATTAGTTTATGGACTAGTGCAGTCATTTGATCCATATATAGTACATCCTATACAATATATATTAGACTATTTAGTTGCTTTTTCTTTTTTAGGGTTAGCTGGAATTGCTAAAAATATAATAGCTACGAAAAATAAAAAAGATACAGCCTTTGAATATGTGGTTATTATTGTAGGTGTATTTTTAGGTATTTTAGGAAGATTTATTTGCCATGTATTATCAGGAGTTATATTTTTTGAAGCAAATGCAAAAGATTTAGGTGTATGGAAATATTCTATAATCTACAATGGAACATATTTAGGAATTGAACTTATTATGTCAATTTTAATATTAACTCTTATTTGGAGACCTCTTAGAAGATTACTTTCAAGCTAACATTAAATAAAGAAAAGAGTGAGACTTTGAAAATACTAATAGTTTCAAATGGAAATCTAGAAGATATATGTATATCAGATATACTAGAAAAACATGATTTGCTTATATGTGCAGATGGTGGAGCTAGACATTTGTACAAGCAAAACATACTTCCAGACATTATAGTAGGAGATCTAGATTCTATTGGGGATAAAGTTTTAAATTATTATAAGAAAAAAGAAGTGGTTTTTCATAAATTTCCAAGTGAAAAAGATAAAACAGATACTGAATTAGCTATAGATTATGCGATTGAGAAAGGTGCAACGGAAATAAGTTTATTAGGAGTAACAGGAACAAGATTAGATCACACTTTAGCTAATATAATGCTATTATACGATTTATTGAATAAAAATATTAAAGCAAGGATAATAGACTCCCATAATGAAATCTTCATGATAAAAAATAACTTGGAAATTCAAAATGACAATAAATATAAATTTGTTTCTGTAATACCTATAATAAATGATGCTAAAAAGGTTAATATAAAAGGATTTAAGTATGAAACTAAAGATATAGATTTTAAGATAGGAACAACGTTAGGAATTAGTAATGAGATTAAAGAAGAAAAAGGATATATAGATATGGAAGACGGAATATGTCTAATTATAAAGTCAAGAGATTAAATTATGATAACAGCCTAAATAGGCTGTTTTTCTTTTGGCTTTATTAATGTTTTTGTAACTTTTTATTAGACATAGAATAGTATAATACTATAATATCTAATGAAGTAGGTGAATACCTTGAAAAAGTTCGATATCAAACGACTATTTTTAAAAAATAATTTCAAAAAAACTCTAGGTATTACATTCTCTATAATAGGAGCTATTATAATAATTCAAGTAATTCCTGTTAAATTTTGGATTCTTAGTTTAGGAATAATATTAGTTGCATTAGGATGGACTTTTTATAGAATGTGTTAGGGGAAATTTAATATGAGTAAAATATTTGAGATCCTAGCAAAGTCAACTATTGCTATTACTTTTATATATGCAATGCTATTTTTACCTGATTTGATGTTATTTAGTTTAGTTATATTTATTTTGTTACTTATTATATGGTATTTCAATGAAATATGAAAGGAGAGTCTAAAGTATGAAAGTATACTTTTTAAAATTACCAAAGACCTTGAGAAAAATATTAAAAAAGTTATCTAGAAATAAAACATAAGTAAAAAAAATAGGCTTCCAGTTTATTAGGAAGCCATGATTATAATGCTCTTTCAACGTTACCTGATCTTATACATCTTGTACATACATTTATCTTCTTAGGAGAACCGTTAACGATAGCTCTTATTTTACGTACGTTTGGAGACCAAGTTCTATTACTTTTACGGTTAGAGAAAGTCACTAAATGGCCTGAAACTTTACCTTTACCGCATACTTCACAGTATTTTGCCAAGTCAAACACCTCCTCAATGTAAGTAATTATAATCTCAAAAAATCTACATTACAACTTATTGTAACACAACTATTAATAATTTTGCAATAATAAAGATAATAATATACTAAAAACAGGACACTAATATCATAAAGTTGAAGATATTATCATTATAATGTAAAATATAGATTATGGTTACTAAAATATTATAAATTAAATTTTAATTTGAGAGGAAATATTTTATTAAGATATAATATATTATATATGAAGAGTATGTGTATACTTCACAAACAAAAGGAGGATTATTGATGTCAGCAAAAGTAACGAACCAGTACGGGAATATAAATATAGATGATAATGTTTTAGCTTCTATTGCAGGATTAGCTGCTATGGAATGCTATGGATTGGTAGGAATGGCAAGTAAGAATGCTACAGATGGATTAGTTGAATTATTAAAAAAAGAACATCTCACAAAAGGTGTAAAAGTTCATAGCGAAGATGATAGAATTGTGATAGACTTATATGTTGTGGTTCAATTTGGGATAAGTATTTCTGCGGTGGCTAGTAATATCATAGAGAAAGTAAAATACACAGTTGAGAACATTACAGGACTAAAGGTTGAAAAAGTAAACGTAAATGTACAAGGAGTAAGAGTTCAAAAGTAGATAAGGAGGTACTAAATTGAAAATTGAATATGTAGATGGACTTATGCTATCTAAGATGTTCTTAGGAGCTGCCAACTCTTTAGAGAAAAATAAAGAAATTGTTAACTCATTAAATGTTTTTCCAGTTCCAGATGGAGATACAGGAACAAATATGTCATTAACAATGCAATCAGCGGTTAGGCAACTTAAAAATTTAGATACTCAAGATATAGACAAGATATCTTCAGTTGTTGCAAATGGTTCACTAATGGGAGCCAGAGGAAATTCAGGAGTTATACTGTCTCAACTACTTAGAGGGTTTTCCAAAGGATTAAAGGGTAGAAAAAGAATTGATACTAAGATAGCATCTATAGCTTTAAAAGAAGGTGCAGATACTGCATATAAGGCTGTTATGAAGCCTATAGAAGGAACTATACTAACGGTAGCTAGAGAATGTGCTGAAAAATCAATAGAAATTTCTAGAACAGAGACAGATGTAGTTGTGTTTTTAAAAAAAGTAATTGAACATGGAGAAATAGCTCTTAATAAAACTCCAGAAATGCTTCCAGTTTTAAAACAAGCAGGTGTTGTAGATGCTGGTGGAAAAGGTCTTCTTACTTTACTAAGTGGAGCATTAGAAGTATTAACAGGTAAGGAAGAAATTAGCTATGATTCAATAGAAAATACAAAACATAATGTACAACCAAATCCAATTAGTGATGATATAACATTTGGATATTGTACAGAGTTTATTATAAATAATACTGATGCTGATAATATAGAGTTCAGAGATAAAATACAAAAGCTTGGGGACTCTATATTAGTTGTTGGTGGAGATAATATTATAAAGGTTCATATTCATACAGATGACCCAGGTCTAGTACTTCAACAAGCTCTAGGATTAGGAGAATTAATAGATATAAAGATAGACAATATGAGATATCAGCATAGAAACAATGTCTTCTCAGAAGAAGATAATCAAACAAATGAAATAGAAGCTGTTGAAGAAACTAAGAAATATGGATTTATAACTGTTTCTATGGGAGAAGGTCTTAAGGAAATATTCAATGATCTAAAAGTTGATCATGTTATTTCTGGTGGACAGACTATGAATCCAAGTACGGAAGATATTCTAAATGCCGTTAATAACATAAATGCGGAAAATATAATAATACTACCAAATAACAGTAATATTGTATTAGCGGCTAATCAAGCTAAGGAACTTAGCGAGAAAAACATTGAGGTTCTTCCTACTAAGACAATACCTCAAGGGGTAACCGCATTATTGGCATTTAATGAAGAAGCTAGTATTGAAGAAAATATAGAAAATATGACCAAAGCTTTTAAATCCATTAAAACAGGGCAGATTACTTTTTCAGTAAGAGACACATCTATAAATGATAGAGAAATAAATAAAGACGATATTATAGGTATATGTGATGGAGATATAACATCTGTTGGTAAAGACATAAAGGAAGTTGCTATTGACTTAATAAGAAATACAATAAATGAAGAAACTGAACTTATAACATTATTTTATGGAGAAGGAATAACTGAAGAACAAGCAAATGAATTAAGAGAGATATTAGAGGAAGAATTTGATTATATAGATATTGAAATAATATACGGAGGACAGCCTCTATATTATTATTTAATTGCTATAGAGTAAGGTTAAAACAAGAATTTAGACTAACATTTATAGTTAATATGTCTGAGTTCTTGTTTTTTATTACATAGTCTAAAATAAAGCAGAGCAGAGGTGAAGAAAGTTGAATAAACTTGACACATCCGTTCAATATATAAAGGGTGTTGGTCCTAAAAAAGTAAATTTACTAAAAAAACTAGAGATAGAGACTATAAGAGATTTAATATATTATTTTCCCAAAGGATATGAAGATAGAAGAGAATTAAAAAAAATTACAGAGTTGAATGAAGGTGAAAAAAGTAGCATTAAAGTAGTCATATCTGGATTACCTTCTATCTATAGAGCTAGAAGAGGATTAACTATAATAAAAATACAAGTTAAAGATGAATCTGGAATGGCTTATTTAGTGTGGTTTAACCAGGACTATGTAACTAAAGATTTGAAAATTGGTGAAACTATTAAAGTTAATGGAAAAGTAAAAAAATCTGGAAATATAATTGAGATACACAGTCCAATATATGTTAAAAATATTCAAAGTAATGATAAAATCGGTAGAGTTTTACCTGTGTATCCTCTTACGGAAAAACTTAAAAACAACGAAATGATTAAATTCATGACAAATGCTTTAAATGAGTATTTATACTTAGTAGAAGAGTCTATACCAGAGTATATTAGTGAAAGATTAAAGCTTTTTACAATACGTGATTCATTAAGAAATGTACATTTTCCTAAAAATAGAGAGCTTTATATAAAATCTAGATCAACTCTAGCATTTGAGGAACTATTAACATTACAGTTAGGACTTTTATTAATGAGAAATGATTATGATAAGAGTAAAGAATGTATAAAGTTTGAAGAATCGAAAGAAATATATGAATTCATAGAATCTCTTCCATTTGATCTTACTAATGCTCAAAAAAGAACTTTTAAAGAAATATCAGATGATATGGAATCAGACAAACAAATGAATAGACTGGTTCAAGGAGATGTAGGATCAGGGAAAACTATATTAGCAGTTTTATCGATGTTTAAAGCATGTAAATCAGGATATCAAGCGGTAATGATGGCACCTACAGAAATACTAGCAAGACAACATTATGATAGTATACAAGGATTATTAGAAAATTATAATATAAAATGTGAATTGCTTATTAGCAATATAAGTAATAAAAATAAAAAAGATATAATTGAAAAAGTTAAAAGTGGAGATATTGATATACTAATAGGAACACATGCTTTAATAGAAGATTATGTGGAATTTAAAAATTTAGGTCTTGCAATAACTGATGAGCAGCATAGATTTGGAGTGAAGCAAAGGGCAAAGTTGTCGTCTAAAGGAAGGAATCCAGATATTTTAGTAATGACTGCAACTCCTATTCCTCGAACACTTGCTTTAATAATGTATGGAGACTTAGATATATCAATAATAGATGAGTTACCACCTGGAAGAAAAAAAATAAAAACTTATGTAAGGAATGAGAGTAGTAAAGACAAAGTATATGAATTTGTAAGAAAACAAGTATTAGAGGGGAGACAAGCTTACATAGTTTGTCCTTTGGTAGAAGAGTCTGATAGTTTAGATATTCAATCAGCAGTTGAACTTTATGAGAATCTAAAAAATAATGAATTTAGAGATATCAAAGTAGGATTGTTACATGGGAAAATGAAAGGTAAAGAAAAAGACTATATAATGAATGAATTTAAGTTAGGAGAAATAGATGTTTTAGTTTCAACTACAGTTATTGAAGTTGGAGTAAATGTTCCTAATTCTAATATAATGATTATAGAAAATGCTGAAAGATTTGGTTTGGCTCAGTTACATCAATTAAGAGGTAGAGTAGGAAGAGGAGAATATCAGTCATATTGTATATTAATAAATAAAAGTAATAGTAGAGTGTCAAAAGAAAGAATGTCTATTATGGAAAAAACTAATGATGGATTTTTAATATCAGAAAAAGATTTAGAAATTAGAGGGCCAGGTGAATTTTTTGGAATAAGACAACATGGAATACCAGAACTTAAAATAGCAAGGCTTCCTGGAGATATAAAAATATTGAAAATGGCACAAGAAATTTGCTTTGAAATATTAAAAGAAGATCCTAAACTGGAACTAGAAAAAAATAAAAGTATAAGAAATAAGATATCAAGAATCTTTAATAAAGAAGGATTAATAATCTTTAATTAATAATTTTCAAGTAATATACAATTAGGAATAAAAATATAATGCTGTTTATTTTCAGAAAATATTTAAACTATTTCAAGATAGTTTTATTATAAATGATAAAATATGAATTATATTAAATATAAAGTAAAAGCTATTAAAAGATAAAAAAGTTCACTTTATAATAGATTATTCAATAACTAAATATAAAAAATAATAAAACAAAAAAGAATTAACGTTTTTATCTATTTTAACATATTTAAAAACTTTATATTAAACTTAGCTGAACAATTATTTTTACTATTAATATAAATAATATTTGATCACTTATATAAGACTAAAATATTTTATTTAATGAAAATAGGAAATGTTTAACTTATAACCAAATAATTACTAGAGTAAAAAAACCTCCTTTTGTAAAAATTAATATTACAACAACAAAGGAGGTGAAAGCAATGGCTAACAACAATAACAATAGAATAGTTGTACCTGAAGCTCGTCAAGCTTTAAATCAAATGAAAACTGAAATAGCAAGCGAATTAGGATTAAGCAACTATGAATCAATAGATAAAGGAAACTTAACTGCTAGACAAAACGGTTATGTAGGTGGATACATCACTAAGAGATTAGTTGAGCAAGCTCAAAGATCACTTTCTGGAACAAGTTTATAATAATAAAAAAAGAAAGGCAAATATTAATATTTGTCTTTCTTTTTTTATTTAATAATATAGATATCGAGATCTTCTTATTCATGATATAAAAATATTTAAAAATAAAAAAACTTAATAGTTCTTCATTATTATCAAGTTCAATATAAAAAATTAGTTAGCACGAAGAGGCAACTTATATTAATAGCAAATAGTATATTTAGTTTTATGATATTATATTTTTATATACTTTGCTTAATATTTGTATAGGTACTACGTTAATAGGAGGACAAGCAGAATGAATAATTTATTTTTAACTGGGGAAAAGGGGATAGGAAAGAGTACAATCTTAAAAAGAGTTTTGAATAATTGTAGTATGTCTATAGGCGGATTTATGACGTTAAGAAATATAGAAGAAGATATTTATAATAAAAAGGTGTTTATGATATATTCTTTAAATGATGAAAGCAGAAAACATAATATAGCTACAATAACGTTTAAAGATAATAAAAACCATATTGAAATAAATAAAGATTCTTTTGATATAGGTATAGTATCTATATTAAAAGAAGATTTAAATAATAGCGATTTGATTATACTTGATGAATTGGGATTCATGGAATCAGAATGTTTTGAGTTTCAGAAAACCATTTATGACATTTTAGATAGTTCTAAACCAGTTTTGGGAGTAATTAAAGATTATGACTGTGAATTTTTAGATAACATTAGAAATAGAATCGACACAAATATAATAAAAGTTACAAAAGAAAATAGAGATAATCTTGTAGAAAGCATTTTGAATACATTAGTTTCCTTTAATAAAAATTTCAAATAACCACGTTAACAATGCCAAATATATATCAATGTAATACATTCAAATAACTTATATTGATTTAGAAAATTATTTACATTGATAAAATAACAACGATTATATAATTTTATTTATAATTAATAATTTAGATAATTTAAGATATTTGTTTTTTAAAAAATTTGTTTTATATAATAACCTCAATTATTATATTTAAATTGAAAAGGAAGAAATATAGAGGGAACTTAATAAGTTTAATAGATAATATATACGATAATTAATGAAAATTAAAAAAATAAATAAATATAAAATTATAGTATTAATACAAAATTTTTTATTCTCAATCAAAAGATATAAATGAACTGTATAGTTAAATTAAAAGATATTAGAAAAACGAATAGAACTTGTTAAAAATACTACTATTACATTGTTATAAGAGTAACATACAGCGTATTATACCATGATTTACTTTATTAAATTATAATAGTAAAATATACCTGTAAATTTACATTAAATAAGAATATTGAAGCTAGCTACAATAATTTATCTTCTTAAATTAGTATGGTTTATGTAAACTATGTAAAAAACAATTTAATATATTTCAAAACTGAAGCTATTACATAAACCATGAACTTGAAGGGGGATTTTTGTGGTAACATTCATGATTGATAATAAAATGGTAACGGTACCTAAAGGAAGTACCATTTTTGAGGTAGCTCAAAAGCTAGGTATTGATATACCTAACTTTTGCTACGAAAAAGAGTTAACCTCTTTTTCTGGTTGCAGAATATGTGTGGTAGAAGTAGAAGGATATAGAAATCTATCAACGGCTTGTAGTACAGAGGTACTTGATGGAATGGTAGTATATACAGAATCTAAAAAGGTTATTGAAACACGTAAAATGATTTTAGATTTAATGTTAGCTAATCACCCAACTGACTGCTTAACCTGTAGTAAAGTAGGAAGTTGTAAGCTCCAAGAATATTGTCGTAAATATGATGTTAAAAAGACATCTTTTGAAGGCGATAGAAAACATTTTCCTATTGATGATGATAATCCAGTTATGGAAAGGGATCAGAGTAAATGTATTTTATGTGGAAAATGTGTTAGGGTATGTAAAGAAATTCAAGTTACAGGAGCTATAGACTTTACTGATAGAGGATTTAATTCTAAAGTTACTACTGCATTTGATGATCATTTAAGTACTGAAAATTGTAGAATGTGCGGACAATGTATCAGTGTATGTCCTACAGGAGCTATTGTCAATAAACAATTAAAAGATATATTTCCCTGGGAAGTAGAAAAGATTAGAACGACATGTCCTTTCTGTGGTACAGGATGTAACTTTGACTTAAATGTTAAAGATGGAAAGGTAGTAGGAGTTACACCTAATGAAGAATCGCCTGTAAATGGAACATCACTTTGTGTAAAAGGAAGATTTCATACAGATCTTATAAATAGCCCTGATAGAATTACTACACCTTTAATTAAAAAGAACGGAAAGTTTGTAAAAGCTAGTTGGGAAGAAGCTTTAAGCTTAGTAACTAGTAAACTAAAAAGTATAAAAGATGAATACGGCGGAGATGCAATAGCTGGATTAAGTTCTGCAAGATGTGTCAATGAAGATAACTTTGTATTTCAGAAAATGATGAGACTAGTATTTGATACTAATAATGTAGACCATTGTGCTAGAACATGCCATGCTCCTACAGTTGCAGGCCTTGCAACTACACTTGGAAGTGGAGCTATGACAAACTCTATAGAAGAGGTAGAATGTAATGAAGTACTATTTATTATAGGATCAAATGCTACAGAGGCACATCCTATAATAGGAAATAAAATGAAAAAAGCTGCTAAAAAAGGAGCCAAACTTATAGTTATAGATCCTAGACGTACTGAACTAGCAGATCATGCTACATTGTGGCTTCCATTAAACTCAGGTACAGATGCTGCTTTAGTAAATGGGATTATAAACATAATAGTTAACAAAGGGTGGCATGATAAGGAATTTATAGAGACCAGATGTGAAGGGTTTGAAAATATGTGGGAAACAGTAAAAAATTATACTCCTAATATAGTAAGTAAAATTACAGGAATATCAGAAGATATTTTGTATGAGACAGCAAAACTATATGCAAACACTAAGAAAGCAGGAATATTCTATACATTAGGAATAACTGAGCATACTACAGGCACTGCAAATGTTATAAATCTTGCTAACTTAGCGATGGTAACAGGACATTTAGGTATAGAAAATGCAGGAGTAAATCCTTTAAGAGGACAAAATAATGTTCAAGGGTCTTGTGATATGGGCGCACTTCCTAACTGCTTACCAGGATATAGAGAAATTAGTGAGCCAGAAAGTATTAAGCTTTTTGAAGAATATTGGAATACTAAATTGAATCCTAACAAGGGGTTAAGAATTCCAGAGATGTTAGAAAGCTCAATAGAAGAAAAATTAAAAGCCATGTATGTTATGGGAGAAGAACCAGTTTTAACTGATTCTGATGCAAACCATGTGAAAAAGGCCTTGAGTAACTTAGAATTTTTAGTTGTTCAAGACATAACATTAACAGAAACAGCTAAATTTGCAGATGTATTTCTTCCAGCTACTTGTTACGCAGAGAAAGATGGTACTTTTACAAATACAGAAAGAAGAGTTCAAAGAGTAAGAAAAGCTGTTGAAGCGCCAGGAGAATGTAGACTGGATTGGAAGATACTATGTGATATAGCCAAAAGATTAGGAGTAAAAGGCTTTGACTATGGAAATGTAGAAGAAATATTCAATGAGATAAGGGAAGTCATACCAACATATAAAGGTATAACTTATGAGAGAATTGATAAAGTAGGATTATCATGGCCATGTCTTACAGAAGATCATCCTGGAACTAAATTCTTACACAAAGAAACATTTCCTCGAGGCAAAGGATTGATGCTTCCAGTTGAATATGAACCACCTGCTGAGCTGGCAAATGAAGAATATCCAGTTATACTAACTACAGGAAGAATGCTTTATCACTATAATGTTATGACAAGGTATTCTAATAGCTTAGATGCATTAAGACCATGTGAACTAGCAGAAATCAATCCTAAAGATGCTAAAGATTTAGGAGTTAAGGATAATGAAGAAATTAGAGTTACTTCTCGTAGAGGATCTATAGTATCAAAGGTTAAGATAACAGATAGGGTTAAGCCAGGAATGATGTTTATGACATTCCACTATAAAGAATCACCTGTAAATGAACTTACAAACTCAGCATATGATCCTGTTACTAAGACAGCAGAGTATAAAGTTACGGCTGTAAAAGTTGAAAAGGTATGTGATTAGCTTTTAAATAAAGTTAATAAATAAGTTTTATTTGCTATTAATAGCTCATGATTTAGCCTAAACTATATGTAAAATAGGTTAAATTATGAGCTGTTTTAAAAAAAATTCAATGGTTAACGATTTTGATACTACATTGTGTTATATTAAATTATGATATGATGATGCTACATACCATTATTAATACTGAATTAATTAAAAAATGTAGGGTGTATTTTTAGATGGTGTTAAGAATAGAAATGATATAAAACTGATAGAAACATAGATAATAGATAAAAGAATGCTACATAACAATCCCAAATATTTTAACATATGGTAAAATATTAAAAATAAAAGATGAAATTTTTAAACAAAATTGCTTAAAATGTCAAATATATAACAAAGTAATTATGTTACAAATATTATCTTAATGTTAAAACTATTTACAATGATAAATTAACAACAATCATGTGAATTTACTTTATTGAAAAAACTTTTAAAATGTTTTACAATCTAGAGGAATAATAGGATACTAATAAATCATAAGAGAATTTTAAAAATATATGAAAAAGAGAAGGGATAAATATGCTGAAGAATATTTCACTTGAAGAAGCTAAGTTTATACTGTTATCAAAAATAAAAACTACTGATATAGAAAGAGTAAATTTAACGAGTTCACTTGGTAGAATTTTAGCAAGAGATATATTTGCTATGAATAATGTACCTAACTTTAGTCGTTCTCCATTAGATGGATATGCAGTGATAGCTGAAGATATAAAGTTTGCAGATAAAAATAACCCTACTATTCTAAAAGTAATTGGAGAAGTTCCAGCAGGTTATGTCTTTAAAGGAAAAGCAGAGAAGAATACTGCGGTAAAAATAATGACAGGAGCACCTATTCCTGATGGTTACAACGCCATAATAAAGAAAGAAGATACTGATGAAGGGGTAGAGTATGTAAATATATATAGAACTTCTTTACCTTATCAAAATGTTGTGCCTGTAGGTGAAGACATTCAAAAAGGAAAAAAGATTATGGAAAAAGGTACAAAAATACATCCCGGGTGTATAGGCATACTAGCTTCTTTAGGTATGGAGAATGTTGAAGTATATAGAAAACCTAAAATTGGAATTTTATCAACAGGAACTGAACTTGTAGAACTAGGAGACGAATTGAAAGAAGGACAAATATATAATAGTAACTTATATAGTATAGGAGCTATTATAACAGAGTGTGGTGGAGAACCAGTATACTTAGGAACAGTAAGAGACGATATAGATACTATATCTAAAAGTATACAATCTGGTATTCAAAGCTGTGATATTATTTTATCTACAGGAGGAGCTTCGGTAGGGGATTACGACTTAATCGGAAAGGTTTATGAAAATATAGGAGCTAATACTCTATTCTGGAGAGTGAAAATGAAGCCAGGGACACCTGTTTTAGCAGCTGAAAAGGAAGATAAGATTTTAATAGGATTATCAGGAAATCCTGGTGCAGCACTTATTTCTTTTGAAAATATTGTAAAGCCACTTATAAAAAAATTACAAGGACTTATTGACTGGGAGCCAACAAAAATTAAAGGTATAATGATGGATGATTTCAATAAATTTAGTAATCAGAGAAGATTTTTAAGAGTCAGAGTAGAAAGATTAGAAAATACGTATGGTATTTATTTAAGTGGAAAGCAGAACCCTGGAGTTTTAACATCATTACTTACTTGTAATGCGTTAGTAGATGTTCCTGTAAACACACCCTTTTTAAGTAAAGGACAGGAAGTAGAAGCTATACTATTAAAAGAAGGTGGACTATAGAATGATACCAGTTATATCGATAGTTGGATTTTCTAACTCAGGAAAGACTACTCTTATAGTAAAAATTTTAAAAGAAATAAAGTTGCGTGGATATAGAGTGGCTATAATAAAGCATCATCATGGAGATTTTGATATTGATGAAAAAGGAAAAGATAGCTGGCATCACTCTCAAGCTGGGGCTGATACAGTTATAGTATCGTCCCCTAATAAATTTGCTATGGTTTCTAACTTAGAAGAAGAAAAGGAATTAGATGATTTAATAAAGTTAATAGGCGATGTAGACTTAATAATAACAGAAGGATACAAAAAGCTTAATAAACCTAAAATAGCAGTATTTAGAACAGAGTTATGTGAACATGACTCCATTTTAGAATTGGAAAATCTTATAGCAGTAGCTAGTGATACCTACATAAAACATAAAGTTCCTTGTTTTGACTTGGAAGATATAGAAGGATTAGTTAACCTAATCGAAAAAAAATTTTTGAAAAACAAATAAACTTTGTTAAAAATAAGATTAATACATTGTTATAAAAGTAACGAAGAAGTTGCAGTTACGCCATTTACATTAATAAATTAAGATGGTAAAATGTAGCTGTAGATTAAAAGCCATAATCTATATTTAATAATAATATTTTATTTACTATAAAATTAAATATTTAATTATCCTTTAATTTTTAATTTTGTAGTCAACAAAAATAAGCCTAGCCATAATTATATCAATTCTAGATTAATATATTTTGTACAAAGATTTAATCTAAAATATTCCAAACTTTTGAAATTAAAAACTTATACGGCAGAATATGAATTTAAGGGGGGGACCGTAATGGTTACATTTACTATTGATGGTAAAACAGTAACAGTACCTAAGGGAACCACTATTCTACAAGCGGCTAAAGATATAGGTATTGATATACCTAACTTTTGTTACGAAAAGGAATTGACTTCTTTTAGTGGATGTAGAATATGTGTAGTAGAAATAGAAGGATATAAAAATCTATCAGCTGCTTGCAGTGCAGAGGTACTTGATGGAATGGTAGTGCATACAGAATCTAAAAAGGTTATTGAAACACGTAAAACAATTTTAGATTTAATGTTAGCTAATCATCCAACTGATTGTTTAACTTGTAGTAAAGTAGGAAATTGTAAGCTTCAAGAATATTGCTATAGATACGATGTTAAAAAGACATCTTTTGAAGGAGAAAGAAAGCAATTTCCTATAGATGATATTAATCCAGTTATGGAAAGAGATCAAAGTAAATGTATTTTATGTGGAAAATGTGTTAGGGTATGTAAGGAAATTCAAGTTACAGGAGCTATAGACTTTACTGATAGAGGATTTAATTCTAAAGTTACTACTGCATTTGATGATCCTATAAGTACTGAAAACTGTAGAATGTGCGGACAATGTATAAGCGTATGTCCTACAGGAGCTCTCGCAAATAAACAGTTAAAGTCTGTACGACCATGGGAAGTAAAAAAAGTTAGAACAACATGTCCTTTCTGTGGTACAGGATGTAACTTTGATTTAAATGTTAAAGATGGAAAGGTAGTAGGAGTTACGCCTAACGAAGAATCGCCTGTAAATGGAACATCACTTTGCGTAAAAGGAAGATACCATATCGACCTTATAAATAGTCCTGATAGAATTACTAAACCTTTAATTAAAAAGAACGGAAAGTTTATAGAGTCTAGTTGGGAAGAAGCTTTAAGCTTAGTAACTAGTAAACTAAAGAGTATAAAAGATGAATATGGTGGAGACGCAATAGCTGGATTAAGTTCTGCAAGATGCGTTAATGAAGATAACTTTGTATTTCAAAAAATGATGAGAGTAGCTTTGGATAGTAACAACGTAGACCATTGTGCTCGAACCTGACACGCTCCTACAGTTGCAGGTCTTGCAACTACATTTGGAAGTGGAGCTATGACAAACTCTATAGGAGAGATAGAAGATAATGAAGTATTATTTATTATAGGATCAAATGCTACAGAAGCACATCCTATAATAGGAAATAAAATGAAAAAAGCAGCTAGAAAAGGAGCCAAACTTATAGTTATAGATCCTAGACGTACTGAACTAGCAGATCATGCTACATTATGGCTTCCATTAAACTCAGGTACAGATGCTGCTTTAGTAAATGGACTTATAAATATAATAGTCAATGAAGGATGGCAAGATAAGGAATACATTGAAACTCGCTGTGAAGGATTTGAAAATATGTGGGAAACAGCGAAGAAATATACTCCTGATATAGTAAGTGAGATTACAGGAATATCAGAAGATATGTTATATGAAACAGCAAAACTATATGCAAATACTAAAAAAGCAGGAATATTCTATACATTAGGAATAACTGAACATACTACAGGTACTGCAAATGTTATGAATCTTGCTAACCTTGCGATGATAACAGGACACTTAGGTATAGAAAATGCAGGAGTAAATCCTTTAAGAGGACAAAATAATGTTCAAGGTGCTTGTGATATGGCGGCACTTCCTAACTATTTACCAGGATACAAGGATATAACAGATCCAGAGAATATTAAGTTCTTTGAAGAATACTGGGGAGTTAAATTAAAGCCTTATAAAGGATTAAGAATACCAGAAATGTTAGATGATGCTTACGATGGAAAAGTAAAAGCTATGTATGTTATGGGAGAAGAACCAGTTTTAACTGATCCAGATGCAAATCATGTAAAAAAAGCTTTAAGTAACTTAGAATTTTTAGTCGTTCAAGACATAACATTAACAGAAACAGCTAAATTTGCAGATGTAGTTCTTCCAGCTACTTGCTATGCAGAGAAAGATGGTACTTTTACAAATACAGAGAGAAGAGTACAAAGAGTAAGAAAAGCTGTTGAAGCGCCAGGAGAATGTAGATTAGACTGGAAAATATTATGTGATATAGCAAAAAGACTAGGAGCAAAAGGTTTTGACTATAAAAATGCAGAAGAGATTTTCAATGAGATAAGAGATGTTATGCCAACATATAGAGGTATAACTTACGAAAGAATTGACAAAGTAGGCTTATCATGGCCATGTCCTACAGAAGATCATCCTGGAACTAAGTTCTTACATGAAGGTAAATTTATACGTGGAAAAGGACTGATGATTCCAGTTGAATACGAGCCACCTGCTGAACTTACGAATGAGGAATACCCAGTTATATTGACTACAGGAAGAATGCTTTATCACTATAATGTTATGACAAGATACTCTAATAGTTTAGAATCAATAAGACCTCATGAGTTAGCAGAAATGCATCCTGAAGATGCTAAAAAATTAGGTGTTGAGGATGAAGATGAGATTAGAGTTACTTCTCGTAGAGGATCTATAGTATCAAAGGTTAAGATAACGGATAGAGTTAAACCAGGAATGATGTTTATGACATTCCACTATAAGGAATCACCTGTAAATGAACTTACAAACTCAGCATATGATCCTGTTACTAAGACAGCAGAATATAAAGTTACAGCTGTAAAAGTAGAGAAAGTGTGTAGTTAATAGATATAAATTACTACGACCAAAAGACAATGTTATATGTCAAGTGTTAATATATTTGTAAGTAAATATTTCCTTAAATAAAAGGGGTCCTATAATTAGCATAGGATCCTTTTTATATATCTAAATAATAAAAAATGCCTCTTAAATATTAATTTTTATAAATAATTTATATAATTTTTTAGTACAATTAAGGTATAATTTTAGAATGCTTTTTCTATTTACTATGATTTTACATGAATAGTGGAACAAAGTGAGGATTTTAAAATAATTAATTACTAGTAATAATATAGGGGAACACTTAAGTTATAATAATCTTTGTGTAAGATATTTTATTGTGCTAAAATATTATATAGTTAGTACTAAGGAGGAATTTTACTTGCGTGTGATTACAGGAAAAGTAAGAGGGTTTAAACTTAAGTCACCAAAGGGGCTAAATACTAGACCAACTTCTGATAGAGTAAAAGAGTCCATTTTTAATATACTAGGATATATAAGTGAAGATAGTATAGTTTTAGATTTGTTCTCAGGCTCAGGAAATGTTGGCATAGAGTTTTTAAGTCGAGGAGCAAAAAAATGTTATTTTATAGATGGCGATGCAAATAGTATAAAAGTTATAAATGAAAATCTAAAAAATACTAAATTTACTGATCAAGCATTTATTTATAAAAATAATGTGAGCAAAGCTATTAGCATATTAGGTAAAAAAAGTTTAAAATTTGATTATATATTTATGGATCCTCCCTATGAAAAAGGATATATACTTCCTGCTTTGGAAAATATTTATACAGAAAATTTATTAAAAAAAGAAGGAAAAATTATAATTGAGCACGAAACAAAACTGGAGTTACCTAATAAACATTTAAGTTTTATAAAAATAGATACTAGAAAATATGGAGGTACTTCTGTATCTTTTTACACTAATGAGGAGGTTACAGAATGATAGCTCTTTATCCAGGAACTTTTGATCCAGTTACTAATGGGCATTTGGATATAATTGAAAGATGTTCTAAAAAATTCGAGAAAGTTATAGTAGCAGTTTTAAATAATACTTCTAAAAAAACTGTATTTTCGGTACAAGAAAGATCAGATTTAATAAAAGAAGTAACTAAAGATTATGAAAATGTAGAAGTTGATACATTTTCAGGATTATTAATTGACTATGTTAAAAAAAGAGACGTAGGAGTTATAGTTAGAGGATTAAGGGCCGTTTCAGATTTTGAGTATGAAATGCAAATGGCATTAACAAATAAGAGTTTATACGATAAAGCAGAAACCTTTTTCTTGATATCAAGTAGTCAATATTCTTTTTTAAGTTCAAGTGTAGTAAGAGAAGTTGCAAGATTTAAAGGGGATGTTTCTTCATTAGTTCCTAGCGCAGTACAAATAGCTATAGAGAAAAAGTTTAAGGAGGGGCAAGATAACAATGGATGTTTTTAAACTTTTAGACGAGATGGAGGAAATTCTTGAATCAAGTTCAAGTATTCCTTTTGCAGGAAAGACTTTAGTTGATAAATATGAGTTGCTAGAAATAGTGGGTGAAATAAGATCAAAACTGCCAGATGAAATAAAGCAAGCAGAATGGATAAAGGAAGAGAGACAAAGAATATTAGCGGAAGCACAAAGTGATGCAGATACCATGGTAAAAGAAATACAGCTACATATAGAAGAGATGGTAGATCAAGATGAAATAGTAAGACAAGCACATGAAAGAGCAGAAGAAATAATAGAAAAAGCTCAAAGTAATGCTAAAGAGATTCGTATAGGGTCTATGGAATATGCAGATCAACTATTAAAAGAAGTGGAGAATAGATTGATGTCATTGGGAAATAATATAAAGGATATTGTCGAGGTTGTTGAAGCTAATAGAAATGAATTGAAAGGTGATAAATAAATAAAAAACTTCTCTTATTTTTAAGGGAAGTTTTTTATTTACTTAATTTATGCGTTAGAGTGTATAATGTTCCCAAAACTAGCGATATTAGAATAATACTAATAATTATAATAAATTCTATTTGAAAAGAAAACTTTAATGTTAACAGCCAATTTGCAAAACTTTCTAATTCAGTTGCGGGTAAACTGATTGTACTAGATGAACTATTAAAAATTAGTTTATATATAAAGTAGCTATAAACACTAGAACATAAACCATGTAACAGTTTTGATAATATATATAACCTGTAACTAATATCTGTGTTATTTATCATACTCATGACTTGGCTATGTACTGAAAATCCACTCCATGCTATTAAAAAGCTAATAGCGCATATCTTTATAATTAAGCTTGCAGAGTCAACATCTGAAACCATTTTACAACCATTAGTCATTTCAATTAGACCAGATACAAATGATGTCATAATTTCAGAATTGATACTAAAAGGGACCATCTTTATTAATATATCTGATATAAAATCTATTATATTTGTTATTTTCATTGCTTCTATTACTACTGAATAAAGTATTATGAAACCACCTACCATAAACATTGAATTAAAAGCAGAAGTTATTGAGTCAGCTAATAAGGTACTAAAAGATCTACCATCTTTTTCTCTTGCTTTTATTAGAGAAATAAAGGCTTCTTTTATATAGTTACTTTTTTTTATGATAGTTTTTTTTCTTTTATCTTTTTTATAAAACTTAAATATTAATCCTACACTTATAGCACCCAGGTAATGAGCTATAGCTAATAAAGATCCAACTCTAGGATTTTTAAGCATTCCAACTGAAACTGCTCCTATAATAAATAAAGGTCCAGATGTGCTACAAAAAGCAATAAGTCTTTGAGCTTCTGTTTTCGTTATTATATTTTGTGATCTTAGTTTGGCTGTTAAATTAGCTCCTACGGGATATCCAGATGTTACACTCATGGCAAATACAAACGAACCTTCTCCTGGAACTCCAAATAAAGGATACATTATAGGTTTAAGAAGTGTTCCTATAAAATCTACTATACCTAGTCCAATTAATACTTCAGAACCTATAAAAAAAGGAAAAAGAGAAGGAATAACTACATTAGTCCAAGTCAATAATCCTCTCAAAGCAGCATCAACTGAATTTTTAGGAAACATAACTATAATAGTGATAATTATGATAGATATAGAAGAAATAATAATAGTTTTTATATAACTCTTATTTTTTATTAACAAAATCAAAGCTATCAGAATAAATATTAATATAGTTGTCAAAATTAAAGTAGTCATGTAAAACCTCCTATCTGATATGTTATATTATATTGAAGAAAAATATAGAATATGATAGTTTAAGAAATTATAAGGGGTGAAAGAATTGAAACGTAAGCCGATAATAGGGATTGCATTAGGATCAGGAGCCGCTAGGGGAATGTCACATATAGGTGTATTAAAGGCACTAGAAGAAAATGATATACATGTAGATATTATAGCTGGATGTAGTGCAGGTGCACTGGTAGGCAGTCTATATTGTTGTAACATAGATGCTAAGACTATTGGGGCTATAGCAAATAATATTGATAGAAAGTTATGGGTTGATGTTACTATACCTAAAAGAGGATTTATAAAAGGTCAGAAAGTAGAGGACATGATAAGATTATTAACTAAAAATAAAAATATAGAAGATTTAGATAAAAAATTGATAATAGTATCTACTGATCTTAAAAAAGGGGAAAAATATGTATTCACTGAAGGACCAATATATAGGGCTGTAAGAGCGAGTATATCAATACCAGGGGTGTTTATACCAGTAAGAATGAATGATATGATGCTTGTAGATGGAGCCGTAATTGATAGAGTGCCTATTTCAGAAGTAAAAAAAGCTGGGGCCGATATTGTAATAGGCGTTGATGTAGGATTCAGTAGCCAGCAGGGAAGAACAAATCATATAGTAGATATAATACTACAGTCTATAGATGTAATGGCTAAACAAATTATGTCTGAGCAAATGGTAGTAGCAGATGTGCTATTAGAGCCAGATGTGTCACATATAGGACCTTCAAGATTTGATTTAGTTGAAGACTGTGTCAAGGTTGGATATGATACGACTATGGAAAAAATAGATATTATTAAAGAAAAAATAAATGAATATAAAAATACATAGTAAACTTATAAATAACAAAATCCTAAACTTTGTAAAATATCTTAACTTTAAATTACAATGTTTTAAGGATTTTGTTATTTATTTTATCTTACTTTTATAATGATTTCTTTGGGTTAATTAATAAATTACATAATACTTCTGTTTTTAGTTGCTGAATGACTATCTTTGCTATTATTAAAAATAGTTCAATTAAGTTAATATAAAGTTAAAAAATAAAATAGACAAAGCTTTAATATTTTATTTTTTATATTTAACTATTTAACAAGTTATTAAAAAATTATTTTTTAAAGTAAGGAGAAATATAATAATCTAGGTTGTAACTTGAGACATCTGTTAATCCACTTAGTCCCATAAAATAAATATCTGTAGCTTTTTTATCAAGTTCAATCATTTTAGATAATACGTTATTTTTATATTTTTTATAATTAGAAAATTTAGTTATAATAGGTATCGATGACGTATTTTTTGCTGTACTTAAAATTTCTAATCCCTTTCTATTTGCACCTAATACTCTAGCATACTGAGGACCAAATGAATTTAAATAATCAAACATATTTTTATCTAGATTCAATAGAATATGGAATAAAATTCTTTTAAGTCTGGTTAAGGTATATCTTTTAGTCATGATACAATTTAAGATATTAGAAATATCATTTGATTGTGAAAAGCACTTTAATATACGATTTTCTAGTCCCTTTTCTACTTCTTTATAATTACTTAAGTCCTCATGAGACATAGTCCTTAATATATAAAGTAAAATTTGGTTGAAGTTTTCGATGCTATTGAAAGACTTATAATCTTTTAGAAAATCTATGAGATAGTTATAAGTTTCAATTGGTACTGTATCTTTTATATTATCTAATGCATTGTTTTTAAAAAACTCTTCTCTAATAGCAGTAGCACTAGAAATATTCCCTTTTATTTCTTTGTCATGATAGTTTGATGAAATTCTTTTAATTGTATAAGGAATAATATTACTATTGATTTTTTTCAGAGCTTTCATATACTCTATTCCTAATATGTTATTTGGACTTGATAATAGTTCCTTTAAATATAAATGATCATTAAGCTTTTGAGTCTTAAAAAAATCATATAGTGCAGAAGATCTAGATTTAGGATAAGAATTACCTTCATTTAAATATTTTTTTAAGTATTCTTTGTAATCATCAGGTTCTTCTATAAGAACATCAGCAATTAAACCTAAAGAGTCTATACTACCATATTCACTCCCAAAACATATACTATCTACTATACCTAAACTATCTAGTATCTTTATAGCTCCATAAGAAAAGTATTCTGCACTTTGACAAGAATATATAAAAGGAAGTTCTATTACTAAGTCTACTCCATTATCTATTGCCATCTTTGCTCTACTCCATTTATCTAATAATGCAGGTTCACCTCTTTGTAAAAAATTACCACTCATTATACATACAGAATAGTCAGAATTAGTTATTTTTTTGGACTCTAATAAATGATAAAGATGGCCATTATGAAAAGGATTATATTCAGTTACTAAGCCTAAAATTTTCATTGATTACCTCCAAACTATTAAATCTATTAAATTATTTACTAAATAAATACTTTACTATAAACTATATCATCTCTCAAAAAAAAGTAAAAATGTAAATTATAAAATAGTGAAGAATTTTTAACAATTGAAAAGGGTATAAATATAGAGGTATTTATTGATTTTTGTTTGTAATTGTAATAAGATGTTTTATGGTGAACGAAAGTATTTAGTAGGAGGGGTATCAATGAATATATTAGTTATTAACTGTGGAAGTTCTTCATTAAAGTACCAATTAATTGATATGGATAATGAAAATGTATTGGCTAAAGGTTTAGCTGAAAGAATTGGAATAGAAAATCCAAGAATAAAACATAAGGCTAGTGGTAAAGATGAAGTAATAATAGAAAAGCCAATGCCAGATCATAAGGTTGCATTAGAACTTGTAATTAATGCATTAGTAGATAAGGAACATGGATGTATAGAATCAATGAATGAAATAAATGCAGTAGGTCACAGAGTTGTACATGGTGGAGAAAAATTCACTGAATCTGTGTTAATTACTGATGAAGTTATGAAAGGATTAAATGATTGTGTTGATTTAGCACCATTACATAATCCACCTAATATTATGGGAATCGAAGCCTGTAAAGAAATCATGCCAAATGTTCCAATGGTTGCAGTATTTGATACAGCGTTCCATCAAACTATGCCAGCAGATTCTTATCTATATGCATTACCATATGAATTATATGAAAAATATGGAGTAAGAAGATATGGATTCCATGGAACTTCTCACAAATATGTTTCTCAAAGAACAGCAGAAATTCTTAATAAAGATATAAAGGATTTAAAAATAATTACTTGTCACTTAGGTAATGGAGCTAGTATAGCTGCTATCAAGGATGGCAAATGCTTAGATACTAGTATGGGATTCACTCCATTAGAAGGACTAGTTATGGGTACAAGAGTTGGAGATATGGACCCTGCTATAATTCCTTTTATAATGGAAAAGGAAAAATTAAATCCAAATGAAATGTCTAATTTACTTAATAAAGAGTCTGGAGTATTGGGAATATCAGGTGTAAGTAGTGATTTCAGAGATGTAGAAGATGAAATGGCTAAAGGGAATGAAAGAGCTAAATTAGCTTTGTATATGTTCAATAATAGAGTTATAAAATACATTGGAGCATATGCAGCTATGATGAATGGTGTTGATGCAATCGTATTCACAGCAGGTCTAGGAGAAAATTCAGCAGAAGCTAGAGAAGAAATTTGTAAATATCTAACTTACTTAGGAGTAGAAATAGATCATGAATTGAATAAAGTAAGAGGAAAAGAGAGAATAATAAGTACTGAGAATTCAAAAGTAAAAGTTTTAATAGTTCCTACAAATGAGGAATTAATGATTGCAAGAGATACTAAAGCATTAATATAGTTTTTTGTTAAAATAGTAGCAAACATTAATTCTTGACAAAAGAGCTGTACCTTTATATAATAAAATTTGGCAATATTTAAGAGGTGAGTCAAGATGAAGCTTGATTTATCAATGCTTCTAGATAGAACTGTTCATAAAATAGATATCAATAAAGCTGTAGATGTGGACTTGTCTAGCAATGGTATGGCTAAACAGCGTGACCTAAAGCTTTTAAGACCAGCTGAAATTGAAGGAAGCATCTATAATACAGATGAAGGTTTGTTTTTAGATGCTAAAGTAACTTATAACTATTCAGAAAACTGTGCGAGATGCTTAGCTGAGTTTGAAAATACAATTGAAGTCGTTCTATCTGGGAAAATTGTTGAGAAAAATGATGAAAATCGAGAACAAGAGAGTGATGAGATTATAATTTATTATAACGGAGACGAGGTAGAAATTGAAGAAGCTATAGCATCTACTATTTTATTATCTTTACCAATGAAGTCACTTTGTAAAGAGGACTGTAAAGGACTATGTGACATGTGCGGAAAAGATTTAAATAGTGAACAGTGTAAATGTACTAAGGAAGAAATAGATCCTCGTCTGGCTAAGCTTAAAGACTTGTTTGATTAACTTAAGGAGGTGTTCTTAATGGCAGTACCAAAGCGTAAAACATCAAAATCAAGAAGAGATAAGAGAAGAGCATCAGCTCAAGTACTAAAAAAAGCAACTGTAATAGAATGTCCACAATGTCATGAGCCAAAATTACCTCATAGAGTATGTGGTTCTTGCGGATACTACAAAAATAAAGAAGTAGTAACTGTTGAATAAAAGATAGTGAAATTTCACTATCTTTTTTCTTTTGATCAATCTTGTAAATGATTTTAATATAAAATTATGTTCTAAAAATTAATTGAGATGATAAATTTAAAGATAATACTAGGTAATAATTCAAAAGTTTTGAAAATAAAAGTAATAAGACTACTTTATTATTTTTTATTTTCAAAACTTTTAAATTTAGAGTAATATACCTAAATATAACTATTAAGGATTAGATTATTTGTATTCAAGAAATCTTAAAATTAAGATAAAAATATTGCAATTTTAATATCTGTAATATATACTTATTATTAGTATCTGGTACTAATTATAAGTATTAACTCGAGGTGAAACTATGGTAAGAAAAAGGATAAATAAAAAAGAACGGCAACAAAAGCTAACAGAAAGACTAAAAGAAGACCCTTTTTTAACTGATGAAGAGTTAATGCAAATGTTTAATGTAAGTATACAAACTATAAGATTAGATAGACTTGAACTAGGGATACCAGAATTAAGAGAAAGAATAAAAAGTGTTGCAGAGCTTACCTACTCTAAAGTAAGAACAATAGGTGGAACTGAAATTGTAGGGGAGCTAGTAGATATTAATTTAGGAAAGAGTGGAATATCTATATTAGAAACAAATGAAAATATGGCTTTTAAGAAAACTAGTCTTGTTAGAGGACATAATATATATGCTCAAGCTGAATCTTTAGCTATTGCTGTTATAGATGCTGACGTAGCTTTAACTGGTGTTGCAAATGTTAAGTATAAGATACCTGTTAAGGCAGGTGAAAAGCTAATAGCTAAAGCTGAGGTGGTTAGAGAAAGAGGAAATAAGTACTTTGTTCATGTATTTACTTATGTAGGTCAGAATCAAGTTTTTAGAGGTAAATTCATTCTAGTTTCTATAGATTAGTCTTATAAAGGAGAGAGAATAATGAAAATAGCTGTTGATGCTATGGGAGGAGATAATGGGCTAAAGGTTACCGTTAAAGGTAGTATAGATGCTATTAAGGAATATGATGTCAATATAGTTCTTATAGGAAAAGAGGAACTAATCAAAGAAGAATTAAATAAATATGATTATCCTAAAAATAAAATAGATATAGTTAATGCAAGAGATATAATTACTAATGACGATGAGCCTGCAATGGCTATTAGAAAAAAGAAAGATTCATCTATAGTAGTAGGGTTAAATTTGCTTAAAAATAAAGAAGTAGATGGGTTCATTTCTGCTGGGAGCACAGGTGCTGTACTAAGTGGTGGACTTTTAATAGTTAAAAGAATAAAGGGAATTGAAAGACCAGCATTAGGAACAGTATTTCCAACTAAGAAAGGCATATCCCTCTTACTTGATATAGGTGCTAATGCAGACTGTAAAGCTAAATATTTACAACAGTTTGCTATAATGGGATCTATATATGCTCAAAAAATACTGAATATGTCTAAACCTAGAGTCGGATTAGTAAATATCGGATCAGAAAGAGGTAAAGGAAACGAACTAATGAAAGAAACTTATGACTTATTAGAAAACACAGATAATATAAGTTTCTGTGGAAATATAGAAGGAAGAGATATACCATATGGAAATTATGATGTTCTAGTATGTGATGGATTTTCAGGAAATATAATACTAAAACTTACTGAAGGATTAGCAATGTCTATATTTGATATGTTAAAAGATGTGTTTATGAAATCTTTTATGACAAAAATAGGGGCTGCTATACTTAAGCCTAGTCTTAAAGAATTTAAGAAAACTTTAGACTATAGTGAATATGGAGGAGCACCTTTATTAGGTATAAAAGGAGCAGTAATAAAAGCTCATGGTAGTTCAGATGAATTTGCTATAAAAAATGCTATTAGACAGGCAAAAACTTTTATTGAGAATAAAATTATAGAAAAAATAGAAGAAGATATTAATCTCTTAGGAGGTAATAATGATAAAGATAGCTAATAATAAAGGTGTGGGTATAATTGGAATTGGAAGTTATTTACCAGAAAAAGTTTTAACTAACTTAGAACTAGAAAAAATGGTAGATACATCAGATGAATGGATAACTACTAGGACAGGTATAAAAGAAAGAAGAATTCTTGAAGAAGGTAGAGCCGCTTCATATATGGCAATAGAAGCTTCTAAAAAGGCTTTAAAGGATGCAAATGTTGATGCTAGTGATATAGATTTAGTTTTGGTAGCTACTATGACTCCAGACATGTTAACACCATCTACTGCTTGTATAGTTCAAGATGAGTTAAATTGTAATAAAGCTGCAGCTTTTGATTTATCAGCTGCATGTTCTGGATTTATATATGGACTTTCAGTGGCATATGGATTCATAAAGTCAGGAGTTTATAAGAATATACTTTTAGTAGCAACAGAGGCAATGTCAAGAATTATAGATTGGACTGATAGAGGGACATGCGTTCTATTTGGAGATGGAGCAGGTGCAGTAGTGATAAGTGAAGTTCCAAAAGGAAAAGGAATCTTACAGTTTGAGATAGGTGCAGATGGTAGTGGGGCAAAACACCTTCTTGTACCTGCTGGAGGATCAAAGACACCTATTAATGAAGAAATATTGAAAGAAAGACTAAACTATTTGAAAATGGACGGTGGAGAAGTTTTCAAATTTGCAGTAAGAAAGATAGATGAAGTATCTAAAAATATTATTGAAAAAAGTGGATTGAAACTTGAAAATATAGATTGTTTAATACCTCATCAAGCTAATATAAGAATTATAGATTCAGCGATAAAGAAACTTAAGTTATCAAAAGAAAAAGTATATGCAAATTTAGAAAAATATGGCAATATGTCAGCAGCTTCTATACCAATTGCTTTAGATGAAGCTATAAAAGAAAATAAGATTAAGGATAATGATATTATACTGCTTATAGGATTTGGTGGAGGATTAACTTGGGGAGCATCTGTTCTAAAGTGGTATAAGAAATAGGAGGGAGACTATGATTAGAACAGAACTATGTGGACTTTTAAATATACAGTATCCAATAATTCAAGGCGGAATGGCATGGATTGCTACAGGAGAACTAGCTGCTGCAGTATCTAATGCAGGTGGACTTGGAATTATAGGATGTGGAAATGCTCCAGCAGAAGTTATAAAAAAAGAGATACAAAAAGTCAAAAATTTGACAGATAAGCCTTTTGGAGCTAATGTTATGTTACTATCACCGCATGTAGATGATATAATAGAACTTTTATATGAGGAAAAAGTTCCTGTTATAACTACAGGAGCAGGAAATCCAGGTAAGTATATAGAAAAGTTCAAGAGTATTGGAACGAAAGTTATACCTGTAGTTCCTACAGTTGCGTTGGCAAAAAGAATGGAAAAATTAGGCGCAGATGCTATTATAATAGAAGGAACAGAAGCAGGTGGACACATAGGAGAATTGACTACTATGACATTACTCCCTCAAGTAGTAGATGCTGTAAATATACCAGTCATAGCTGCTGGAGGAATAGCTGATGGAAGAGGTGTTATTGCTGCTTTAGTTTTAGGTGCTGAAGGAGTACAAATAGGAACTAGATTTGTTTGTACAACTGAATGTATAGCTCATGAAAATTACAAGCAAGCGATAGTTAAATCAGGAGATAGAGATGCAATAGTTACAGGAAGAAGCACAGGACATCCTGTTAGAACATTAAAAAATAAGTTTACTAAGAAGATATTAGAAATGGAGTCAGAAAAGGTTGATATAAAACAAATAGAAGAATTTGGAATGGGGTCTTTGAAAAGGGCTGTTTTAGAAGGAGATTCTGAAAATGGGTCTATAATGGCAGGACAAATAAGTGGACTTATTAAAGACATAAAATCTTGCAAAGAAGTGATGGAAGAAATTGTAATGCAAGCTGAAGCTGTAAAAAATAGACTACAAAGTATTTAGAGGTGAAAATATGAGAAAAATGGCCTTTATATTTCCAGGGCAAGGAGCTCAATATGTCGGTATGGGAAAAGATATAGCTTTAAATTACAAGCAATCAGAAGAAATATTTGATATAGCAAATGAAATATTAAGAAATGATATTAAAAGTCTATGTTTTGAAGGACCAGAAGATGAGCTAATGAAAACAGAAAATACCCAACCAGCTATTTTGGCTACATCTATAGCAATTTTGAAAATTATAGAAGAAAGCGGTATAAAAGCTGATGTCACAGCTGGTTTAAGTCTAGGAGAATATGCAGCTTTAGTATACAGTGGAGTTTTAGATTTTAAAGAGACTGTAGAACTAGTAAGAAAAAGAGGAAAATATATGCAAGAAGTAGTTCCACAAGGAAAAGGAGCTATGGCAGCTATATTAGGTCTAGATAGAGAAATTGTAAATACTATAATAGAAGAGTGTAGTGTGAAAGGCGTAATAGAAGGAGCCAATTATAATTGTCCAGGACAAATAGTTTTATCGGGAGAAACAGAAACCATAAAGTTAGCATGTGACATAGCAAAAGATAAAGGTGCAAAAAGAGCAGTTATACTACCAGTTAGTGCTCCCTTTCACTGTAGTCTACTGAAGCCAGCAGGAGAAATGCTTAAAAAAGAATTAGAAAACATATCTATAAGTGATATCAATGTGGATATAATTTCAAATGTTACAGGTAATTATATAGATAATAAAGACAAAGTAAAAGAATTACTTATAAATCAAGTTTCAAATTCAGTACTTTGGGAAGACACTATAGACCTAATGATAAAAGATGGTATAAATACTTTTGTAGAAATAGGACCAGGAAAAACACTTACAGCTTTCGTGAAAAAAACAGCTAAAAAACATGGTGTTAAAGTAGAAAGCTTTAATATAGAAAATGTAGATTCATTAAAGGAATTCTTAAATACTTTTAAATAGAGGAGGGTCATAGATGAACTTACAAGGTAAAGTGGCCTTAGTTACTGGAGGGTCTAGAGGATTAGGTAGAGCTATAGCTATTAAGTTAGCAGAATTAGGAGCTGATATAGTTATAAACTATTCTAGCAGTGAAGACCAAGCTCTTAAAGTTAAAGAAGAAATAGAAAACTTAGGAAGAAGAGCTTTAGTTATAAAGGCAGATATTTCTAATATAGAAGAAGCAAGTAATTTAGTTTCTGAGTCATTAAATGAATTTTCTAAAATAGATATATTAGTAAACAATGCGGGAATAACTAAAGATAACTTATTATTAAGAATGACAGAAAATGAGTGGGACGATGTTATTAATATAAACTTAAAAGGAACTTTTAATGTTACTAAAAGCTTAATAAGAAGTATGATTAAACAAAGAGATTGTAGTATAATCAATGTTGCTTCTATTGTAGGAGTATCAGGAAATGCAGGACAATGTAACTATTCGGCATCTAAGGCTGGAGTTATAGGGTTTACAAAGTCTCTAGCTAAAGAAGTTGCAAAGAAAAATGTAAGGGTGAATGCTATTGCTCCTGGATTTATAGAAACAGATATGACAGGTAAGTTATCAGATAAAATAATAGATGAGTACTTAAAAAGCATTCCACTTGGAAAATTAGGAGAACCAGAAGATGTAGCAAATGCTGTTGCATTTTTAGCAAGTGATATGTCTAAATATATTACAGGTCAGGTTCTAGTTGTGGATGGTGGATTGTTAATTTAAAAGAAATTTAATATAATATAATGTACTGTGGAAGGAGGTGTAAAATTATGGTATTTGAAAAAATTAAAAAGCTAATCGCAGAACAATTAGATGTTTCTGAAGATGAAATAAAACTAGAATCATCTTTTCAAGATGATTTAGAAGCTGATTCATTAGATGTTGTTGAACTTATAATGGCTATTGAAGATGAGTTTGATATAGAAATACCAGATGAAGAAGCTGAAAAGATTTCAATTGTAAAGGATGCAGTTGACTATATTCAAAACAATGCATAATAATTGAAAGTACTTAAAAGGTCCCGTATATCGGGACCTTAAAATAGATTAATTAATCTTAAGATATACTGAAATTATAACATTAAGTTTTTAAATATACTAAAATAAATAAAATAAGCTTAGGGGGTTAGATATGCAAAAAAGAGTAGTTATAACAGGTATAGGGGTTATAAGTCCTATTGGTATAGGCAAAGAAGAATTCTACAATTCACTTTTAGAAGGAAAAAGTGGAATTGATACTATAACTAGATTTGATACTGAAGGATTTACAACAACTATAGCTGGTGAGATAAAAAACTTTAACCCTGAAGATTATATAGATAAAAGAGAAATAAAAAAGATGGATAGATATACACAGTATGCTGTAGCAGCAAGTAAGCTTGCTATTGAGGATGCTGACTTAGATGTTGAAAGCATTGATAAAGAAAGATTCGGGGTTATGCTTGGTTCTGGTATAGGTGGTATAGAGACACTCGAAGAGCAGTATAAGAGATTATTAGATAAGGGACCAAAAAGAGTAAGTCCGTTTCTAATACCTATGATGATAGGAAATATGGCTGCAGGACAGGTATCTATAATGTTTGGAGCAAAAGGAGTAAATGAAACTATAGTAACAGCATGTGCTTCTTCTACAAACTCTATTGGTGATGCTTTTAAAGTTATACAAAGAGGAGATGCCGATATTATAATATCAGGTGGAACAGAGGCTCCTATAACATCAGTATCTTTAGCAGGTTTTGCTGCTGCTAAGACACTATCTACAAATAATGAGAATCCAACAGAAGCTAGTAGACCATTTGATAAAGACAGAGATGGATTTGTTATGGGAGAAGGAGCAGGAATATTAATTTTAGAAGAATTGGATCATGCACTAAACAGAGGCGCTAAAATATATGGAGAAGTAGTTGGATATGGGGTAACATCAGATGCTCATCATATAACTACTCCTGCTGATAATGGAGAAGGTGCTGTAAGAGCTATGAAAATGGCCTTACGAGATGCTAACATAAAGCCTGAAGAAGTGGACTATATAAATGCACATGGAACGTCTACTTACTATAATGACAAATTTGAAACAATAGCTATTAAAGAAGTATTTAAAGAACATGCTTATAAATTAAAAGTAAGCTCCACTAAGTCAATGACAGGGCATCTTTTAGGAGCTGCTGGTGGAGTTGAGGGATGTGTTTGTGCTTTAGCTGTAAGTGAAGACTACATGCCACCAACTATAAATTATACAACTAAAGATGAGGAATGTGATTTAGATTATATTCCGAATAAAGGAATTAAGGGAAAAGTTAGATATGCACTTTCAAATTCACTTGGATTTGGGGGACATAATGCTACTTTAATAATTGGAAAATATGAGTAGGTTAAAGGCTAGATGTGTTTTGTTAAGATCATCTAGTCTTAACTTTTTAAGTAGAATAAATTAATAAAACAATATATAACAAATATAGAATGCAAAGTTAGAAAAGCTTATTTTCAATGTTGAAATAGTTTATAAATCATTTTAAATTTAAAAGTTATACATAAAATTATATAAAATATCCAATATATAAGATATATGAGTATTTTTCAAAAACAAAATAAACAAGAAATATTTTAAAATATGCTTAAACAATTTTATTAAATATAGTAAACTTATAATATGATGATATTGTAGGTTCTTTAAAGCATTTTAAAGTATCTACAATATTATCACCACACTAACGGTAAATTCGGGGGTAATATATGAATACTTGTAATGTAAACGAAGAAAGAATGAATTTTTTGCAAGAGATACAGTCAAAGATAGGATATAAATTTAAAGATATAGAATTATTAAACTGGGCACTTACTCATAGTTCTTATGCTAATGAACATAAAAAACAAAAAATAGTGTATAATGAGAGACTAGAGTTTTTAGGAGATTCAATATTAGGATTAATAGTAAGTGAATATATTTTTATCAAATATCCTAACTATCCTGAAGGAGATTTAACTAAATTAAGAGCTACAGTAGTTTGTGAACCTTCATTATCATTTATAGGAAGAAAAATAAATTTGGGAAAATATCTTCTTTTAGGAAAAGGAGAAGAAGCTACAGGTGGTAGAGAAAGGGTATCTATATTAGCTGATGCTTTTGAGGCATTAATAGGAGCCATATATCTTGATGGTAAATTAAAAAATGCTAAGGAATTTACGCTAAAATATCTATCACCTGTAATAGAAAATGCTGTTAATGGAGGAGAACTTTTTATAGATTATAAAACACAACTTCAAGAAATGCTACAGAAGAAAAGTAAGTGTAAAATAGAGTATAAAGTTGTATTAGAAGAAGGTCCAGATCATAATAAGATATTCCATACAGAAGTTTCTATAGAAAATAAAATTTTAGGTAAGGGAATAGGTAAGAGTAAAAAAGAAGCTGAACAGAATGCGGCAAAGATAGCTTTAACGAAAATGGGTGTGAAAAATGAGTACTAGATATCATATAATACCAATATTTGTTCCTCATACAGGATGTCCTCATGATTGTGTGTTTTGCAATCAAAGAAAGATAACAGGGGTAAGTACGAATATTACAAAAGATGATGTGAAAGAAATAATAGAAACTTATTTGCAAACAATACCACAAAGTAATGAAAAGCTAGAAATCGCATTTTACGGAGGAAGCTTTACAGGAATAGAAAGTGATGTTCAAAAGGAGCTTCTAAGTATTGCTTTTGAGTATAAAAAAAGGGGAACAGTAGATAGAATAAGGCTTTCTACTAGACCAGATTATATAGATGATGAGAGACTTTTATTACTGAAAGATCATGGAGTAGATATTATAGAGCTTGGAGTTCAGTCTATGGATGAAGAAGTTCTTGAAAAAAGTTATAGAGGGCATACATCGGACGATGTTAGAAAGGCAGTAAAATTAATAAGAGAATATGATTTCTATTTAGGATTACAGATGATGATGGGACTTCCTAAAGATACAAGAGAAAAAATATTATATACTACTTATGAATTATTAAGTCTACATCCAGATTTTGTTAGAATATATCCTACTCTTGTTATAACAGATACTTATCTTGAAAAGCAATATTTAAACGGAGAGTACAAGCCTTTAACATTAGAGGAGGCAGTAAGTATTGCTACAGATGTATTAATGATATTTGAAAATTATAATATTAAAGTTATTAGAATAGGACTTCAGCCTAGTGATAATGTAGCTGAAGGTAAAGAAATAGTATCAGGACCTTTTCATTCATCATTTAGACAACTTGTGGAATCAAATATATATAGACATATAATGTCAGAAGTGTTAAAAGACATAAATACTCATACTAGAGAAATTAAGATATTAATAGGTAATAAGGAAATATCTAATTTAGCAGGTCAAAGATCATCAAATATTGATTTTTTAAAAGAAACTTTTAATTTAAAAAAGATTTTGATAAAAGGAGATAATATACCAAAAGATTATTTCTATATACAAACTAATAACAAAAGCTATAAAATAGATAGAAAAAAATATATAAATAACTATCTAAAACAAAGAGATTTGTTAAAATTAAATTAAATAAAAAAGAAATGGAAGAGGTGTATTAACTTGTTCCTAAAAAGACTAGAAATACAGGGGTTTAAATCATTCGCACAAAAAATAGAGATAGATTTTGAAGGAGGAGTAACTGGGGTAGTAGGGCCTAATGGAAGTGGAAAAAGTAATATATCTGACTCAGTAAGATGGGTTCTAGGAGAACAAAGTGTTAAAAACCTTAGAGGAAGTAAGATGGAAGATGTTATATTTTCAGGAACATCTAAAAGAAAACCACTAGGATATGCTGAGGTTACACTTGTATTAGATAATAAAGATAAAAAGCTACCAGTTGAGTATTCAGAAGTTTGCGTTACTAGAAGAGTATTTAGATCTGGTGAGAGTGAATATTATATAAATAAAAATTCTTGCAGACTTAAGGACATAAAAGAGCTTTTTATGGATACAGGAGTTGGAAAAGATGGATATTCAATAATAGGACAAGGTAGAATAGATGAAATACTAAGTTCAAAGTCAGAAGACAGAAGAAATATATTTGAAGAAGCTGCTGGAATAGTAAAGTATAAAACAAGAAAAGAAGAAGCAGAAAAGAAATTAGAAAAAACTAAAGAAAATTTACTTAGAATAGATGATATAGTAAGTGAACTAGAAAATCAGTTGGGACCACTTAAACAGCAGTCTGAAAAAGCAGAGAAATTTAAAGAGCTATCAGAAGCTTTAAAGAAATTAGAGGTAAGTCTCTTTATCAGAGAAATAGATAGATTAAAAGAGGAACTTGGGCATATAGAAGCACAGAGAAAATTAATAGAAGATCAACTGAGTCACAATGAAGAAAAAAGAAGTAAATTAGAGATAAAATATAATCAAGGTCAAGAAGAAATAAAAAAGATGGACTTTAATATAGAAAAAATTCAAACCCTTAAATATGATACTCAAAGTAAAAGTGAAAAACAAGACGGAGAAATAAAACTGTTTAAAGAAAAAATAATATATCTGAAAAAAGAAGTTGAAAGATACGAAGAAGAAATTATATCTTTAGGAAAAACAATTAATGATATATTAAGTCAGAAGGAAATAGTGAGTGAAAATAAAAAAGAAATAGACTCTAGTGTCAATAATCTCAACTTAAAATTAAATGATAAGAATAAGGAATTAGAGGAAATACTTAAAAATATACGTGATAAAGAAAAATATATAGATGAAAAGAAAAGTGATATTATCCAAATTCTAAATCTTATGTCAGATAAAAAAAGTAGAATAAATAGTATGCTATCCTTTAAACAAAGTATAGAAAAAAGAATGAATCAAATAAAAAAAGAATTAGAAGATATGGATATACAACAAAAACATATAGATAAAGAAATTGAGGAAACTAATAAAGAAATAAATGAAACTAGAAATAAGATACAAAATTTTATAACTTCAAAAAACAATACAATTAATGAAAAAAATAAAAAGATACAAGAACTTCAAAATTTACAAGTTCAAATTAATGGAATAAGAGAAAATATTCAAGGGAAATCTTCAAATTATAGACTTTTAAATGAAATGAAAAATGAATATGAAGGATATTATAAAAGTGTCAAAAACTTTCTAATAGCTTGTAAAAGAAATAATGATTTAGGTAAAGGTGTAAGAGGTGTAGTTGCTGAGTTAATAAGTGTAGATAAAAAATATGAAAAAGCAATAGAAGTTGCTTTAGGATCTTTTCTTCAAAATATAGTTACAGAAACTCAAGAAGATGCTAAAAATGCAATAAACTATCTTAAAAAATATAATTTAGGTAGGATAACATTTCTTCCAATGTCATCTATATCAAGTAGAGGGCTAAGTGCTAATGATAAGAATTTATGCGAAGAAAATGGTGCTATAGGTATTGCTTCACAGCTTATAAAATTTGATAATGATTATAAAAATATATTTGAATATCTATTAGGAAGAGTTCTTATAGTTAATAATATTGACGATGGAATTAAGATATCTAAAAGAAGTAATCATTCTATAAAAATAGTTTCACTTGATGGGGATGTTTTGAATCCTGGTGGATCCATGACAGGAGGAAGTTATAAAACAGGAAGTACAAATATTCTAGGTAGAGAAAGACAAATAAAAGAATTAGAAGAACAGATAGAAAAACTAAAAAATGAATATACACTAATGTCGGACAAACTAAGAATGAATGAGTCTGAAATAGCAAGTATAGATAATAGTTTGTTAAAAATAGATAATAGTATAAATGAACTTAACTTAAATTTAGCTAGAATAGAAAACAAACAAAGTCAGAACTATGATAATAAGAATAAGAATGAGATATTAATAGAAAAATATCTTTCAGAAGACAAACAATTATCAGAAGAAAATAATAATGTAATAAATGACGTGAAAAAATTAGAGGAAGATCTAGAGAATCTAAAAAAAGATAATGATATTACTCAAAATAGCATAGATGAATATACGAAACACTTTGAAGATGAAAAGAAAAAAAGAGATACTATTTCAAAAGATATTACTGATATAAAAATAAAAGCTGCTTCTTTTGAGCAAGAGCTTAAAAACATAACAGAATCTCTTCAAAGATTAGAATTAGAAAAACAAAAATCTGAGAATTCTATACAAGTAAAAACTCTTGAAAAAGAAAATAGTATAAAAGAGATAAATGAAATGAATGTCAAATTAGAAGAGCTTATAAGAGATAGAAATAATCTTAATGATACTCTTAGAGACTATGATTTAAAGTTAAATGATATAAAAAATGATAAAAATAACTTTGTACAGTCTTTTTATAATGAACAAGAAAACTTAAAAGAAATGAATGCTACAATAAATGAATTACAAAAAAGTATGAATACTTTAGAGTTAAAATATGAAAAGTATAATGTACAATTAGAAAATTATAATAATAAAATGTGGGAAGAATATGAAATGTCTTATCAAATGGCATTAAGTCATAGAGAAGAAGTGGAGAATGTAACTAAAGTTCAGAATGAAGTAAGAACATTGAAAAATAAAGTGAAATCACTAGGAAATATAAATCTAGATGCTATAGAAGAATACAAAAGAGTAAATGAGAGACATGAATTTATGGTAACTCAAAGAGATGATTTAATAGAAGCAAAAGAATCTTTAAATATAGTTATCAAAGACATGGATGTAAAAATGAAAGAACAGTTTACAGAGAATTTTAAGGTTATACGAAAGCATTTTGTTGAAGTGTTTGAAAAACTATTTGGTGGTGGAAAAGCTGATATATATTTGCAAGATGAAGAAAATGTTCTTACAAGTGGGATAGAAATAATAGCTCAACCACCAGGAAAAAAACTTCAAAGTCTTTCACTATTATCAGGAGGAGAAAGAGCTTTAACAGCTATAGCACTTTTATTTGCTATATTAAAAACTAAACCAACTCCATTCTGTATACTAGATGAGATAGAAGCTGCTTTGGATGATGCTAATGTTTATAGATATGCTGAATATCTAAAAGAGTTTTCAAAAGAAACTCAATTTATAGTTATAACTCATAGAAAAGGAACAATGGAGTCTGTAGATTCTTTATATGGAGTCACTATGGAGGAACATGGAATAAGTAAGTTGGTATCTGTAAAACTATCTGAAAAACTAGGTGAAGAAGCAAGTTAGGAGGCTACGAAATGTTTAAAAAGATTTTTGGCTGGGGAAAAAAGAAGAAAGAAGAAGAACTACAACAAATAGATATAGATAAGGAAGAAATAGAGTCTAGTGAAATAGAGGCTGATATAGAAACAAATGAAGATATAGAAGAAAAGTTAGATAATACTGTGAAAGAAGAAGTAACACAAGAAAATGATTTAGAAGAAACTATAAAAGAAAATAATGATGAAACAAAATTATATGAAAAAATAGTGGAAGAAGAAATAAAAGAAGAGTCAGTGAAAGAAGAAACTAGTATAGATACTGATAAAATAGAAGAAATTAATGAACAAACTGAGGAAGAAGCAAAAGAAAAAATTGAAACTGAGAAAAAAGGATTTTTTAGTCGTTTAAAAAGTGGACTAGAAAAAACAAGAAAAGGAATAACAGAAAAAGTTGATGGCATTTTAGGTTCGTACAAAAAGATAGATGAAGAATTATTTGAGGACTTAGAGGAAGCACTTATAACTGCTGATATAGGTGTAAATACTACTTTAGATATAATTGAAAAAGTAAAGCAAAAAATAAAAGAAAGAAAAATAACTGAAGTTAATGATATTAAAGATATCTTAAAAGAAGAAATAAGAGAAGTGTTGACTCAAGGGGATTCAAATTCAAAACTAAATATAGAACCTTCACCAGCTATTATACTAGTTGTAGGGGTAAATGGAGCAGGAAAGACTACTACAATAGGAAAACTTTCATCTAGATTAAAACAAGAGGGAAAAAAAGTTATGATAGCTGCTGGAGATACTTTTAGAGCGGCAGCTATAGAACAATTAGATGAATGGGCTAATAGATCAGGTGTAGAGATTATATCTCATCAAGAGGGAGCTGATCCTGCAGCAGTAATATATGATGGTATACAATCTGCTAAAGCTCGTAAGGTAGATGTTTTAATATGTGATACTGCTGGAAGACTTCATAATAAGAAAAATTTAATGAATGAGCTGAATAAAATATTTAGAGTAGTTGAAAGAGAATATCCAGAAGCTAAAAGAGAAGTTCTTTTAGTAGTTGATGCTACAACTGGACAGAATGCTGTTCTTCAAGCAAAGACATTTAAAGAGGCGTGTGATATTACTGGAATAGTTTTAACAAAACTAGATGGAACTGCAAAAGGTGGAGTAGTTGTTGCTGTTCAGTCTGAACTAAATGTTCCAGTTAAGCTTGTAGGTGTTGGTGAAAGCATAAATGATTTACAGGATTTTAATGCAGAAAACTTTGTAAATGCAATATTTGATTCAGAATGATAAAAAATCATATAAAAAGTTATAAAAATAATTGACAAATTAATAAATGTATTATAGAATACTACTGTCAAGTAGATAACTTTACACTGATTTGTTGGTGATGAATATGTTTGAAAAAGTTATTGAAGTAGGAATTTTATTTGATTTTTATGGAAAACTTTTAAGTGAAAAACAATATACAGCTATAGAACTGTATTATATACATGATTTGTCTTTAAGTGAGATAGGTGAACACTTGAATATAAGTAGACAAGGTGTTCACGACACTCTAAAAAGAGCAGAAAATAAGTTATATTCTTATGAAGAGACTCTTGGTTTAGTAAAAAAGTTTAATGAGAATAGACGAAAGATAAAAGATATATTGGAAGTTGTGAAGGAAATTGAAGTGGAATCTCGAATTTTAAACTCTAAGAACATAAAAAGAAATATAGAGAAAGTAGAAGAGATTATTACGGATATACTAGAAATTAGCCAGGAGGGTAAATAATGGTTTTTGAAGGTTTGGCTAAGAAGCTTCAAGGTGCTTTAGACAAACTTAAAAGCAAAGGGAAGCTTTCTGAAAAAGATGTAGATGTAGCTATGAGAGAAGTAAAACTAGCTCTTTTAGAAGCTGATGTTAACTTTAGAGTAGTTAAGAAATTTGTTAGTACTGTAAAAGAGAGATCAATTGGGCAAGAAGTTATGGGAAGTCTTACACCTGCACAACAGGTTATTAAGATAGTTAATGAAGAACTAACTAATCTTATGGGAGGTACTGAAAGCAAAATAGAATTTTCATCAAATCCTCCTACGATTATAATGATGTGTGGACTACAAGGGGCAGGTAAGACAACTACGGCAGGTAAATTAGGTGGACTACTTAAGAAAAAAGGAAAATTTCCTTTATTGGTAGCGTGTGATATATATAGACCTGCAGCCATAAAACAGTTAGAAGTAGTTGGTAGTAAACTAGAAATACCTGTATTTAGCATGGGAGATAAGCAAAACCCTGTGAATATAGCTAAAGCGGCTATAGAGCATGGTAAGAAAAATGGAAATGATGTAATTATAATAGATACAGCAGGTAGACTTCATATAGATGAAGAGCTTATGGAAGAGCTTGAAAATATAAAACAAGAAGTTAACCCAAATGAAATATTATTGGTAGTAGATGCAATGACAGGACAAGATGCAGTTACTGTTGCAGAAAACTTTAATGAGAAATTAAATGTAAATGGAGTTGTACTTACTAAACTAGATGGTGACGCTAGAGGTGGAGCTGCTTTATCTATAAGGGCAGTTACTGATAAGCCTATTAAGTTTGTAGGTATGGGAGAAAAATTAGATCAATTAGAAACATTCCATCCAGACAGAATGGCATCTAGGATACTAGGAATGGGCGATGTTCTAAGTTTAATTGAAAAAGCTCAAGCTAACTTTGATGCTGAAAAGGCTATGGAACTTGAGAAGAAACTTAGAAGTCAAGAATTTACTTTTGATGATTATTTAGAACAATTACAACAAGTAAAAAGTTTGGGTTCTATGAATGAAATACTACAAATGATACCAGGCATGAACTCTAAACAACTTAAAAACTTAAATGTAGATGAAAAAGAATTCGTTCGTGTAGAAGCAATTATTCAGTCTATGACGAAAGAAGAAAGAAAAAATCCTTCTATGATAGATGGAAGTAGAAGAAAAAGAATTGCTAGGGGTAGTGGAACTACTATACAAGATGTAAATAAAATGCTTAAGCAATTTAAAGAGACTAGAAAGATGATCAAGAAGATAGGTGATATGGAAAAGACTATGAAGAAAAAAGGAAGATTTAGCCTTCCATTTTTTAAATAGATTAGATGTCTTTATAAGGAGGTGAAAACATGGCAGTAAAGATCAGATTAACAAGAATGGGATCAAAAAAGAAACCTTTCTATAGAATAGTAGTTGCAGATTCTCGTTCACCAAGAGATGGTAAGTTCATAGAAGAGATAGGATATTACAACCCTATATCAGAACCGAAAGAAGTAAAAATCTCTGATGAAAAAGCTGTAAAATGGCTTAAGAGTGGTGCAAAACCAACTGATACAGTAAGTTCTTTATTCAAAAATAATGGAATTTACGAAAAATTTGAAGAAGCTAAAAAAGCTGAGTAATTGCCTTTCAGGGGGTGAAATACATGGGTGAATTGGTAGAAATGCTTGCAAAAGCACTTGTTGATAACCCAGAAGAAGTTCAAGTAAATGAAGTAGAAGGAACACAATCAATAATTGTAGAACTAAAGGTAGCCCCAGAAGATATGGGAAAAATCATTGGAAAGCAAGGTAGAATTGCTAAAGCTATTAGAACTTTAGTAAAGGCAGCAGCAATCAAAGAAAATAAAAGAGTTGTTGTTGAAATTATTCAATAACTTATAAATTGACTATCAAGGGGATTAGGCTATCTAGTCCCTTTTTAAGTATCTCAATAGTTTAAAAAACCAACATCAGTCTATAATAAATTATATAAATCATTGGTGGGTGTTATATGGATAACTATATACAAGTTGGAAAAATAGTAAATACACATGGTGTAAAAGGTGATATTAAGATACTTCCTCTAACAGATGATATGACAAGATTTGAAAAACTTAAATCTGTATTTGTGGGTGAAGAAAAATTAGAAATAGAAATATCTAAGGTTTGGTACAATAAAGGATTTGTTATGCTTAGGTTCAAAGGATATGATGATATAAATAAGGTAATAAAGTTTAAAGATTTACTTTTATATATAGATAAAAAAGACGCTGTGGATTTACCAAAAGATTCTTACTTTATTTATGAGATAATTGGTATTAAAGTTTATACTAGTGAAGGTGAATACTTAGGAGAAATAAAAGATGTTCTTCAACCAGGAGCAAATGATGTTTATGTTGTTAAAGAAGGAAGCAATGAATATCTAATCCCTGCTATTAAAGATGTAGTGAAATCTATTGATATAGATGAGAAAAAGATGATAATTGAACTTCTAGAAGGATTGATATAATGAAGATAGATGTTTTAACTTTATTTCCGGAAATGTTTCATGAAACTATGAATACTAGCATAATAGGAAAAGCTATAGAAAATGAAAAAGTATCAATAGATTATATAAACATAAGAGATTTTTCTGAAGACAAACATAAAAGGGTAGATGATTATCCTTTTGGTGGAGGACCTGGTATGGTAATGAAGCCAGAACCTATATATGAAGCTATTAAAAGTGTTAAAAAAGAAAATAGTAGGATAATATACTTAAGTCCTAAAGGAAAAGTATATAATCAAAGCATGGCAAATGAGCTCTCAGAAGAGGAACATATTGTTTTAATTTGTGGACATTACGAAGGTATAGATAATAGGATAATAGAAAACTATATTACAGATGAGATATCTATAGGAGACTATGTTCTTACAGGTGGAGAAATTCCATCTATGGTTATAATAGATTCAGTAGTGAGACTTATTCCAGGTGTTTTGTCTACAGAAGAATCCTTTATGTTAGAGTCACATTATGATGGATTGTTAGAGTATCCTCAATATACAAGACCTAGGGTATTTAATGGGCATGAAGTTCCAGAAGTATTACTTTCAGGAAATCATAAGAAAATAGAAGAATGGAGAATACAACAATCTATAAAAACAACACTCTTAAATAGACCAGATTTATTGGATAATAAAAATATTAGTGAAGAAGAACAAAAAATACTAAGTAAGATAAATAGTAGCAATAATATTAAAAAATAAGTTGTTTTTAATGTAGATATATGCTATAATTACTTGTGGTAAACGGGCGTTCCTCTATCAAAAAGATAAGAACGTCTAAGAAGAAGGGAGGATGATATAATGGATATCATCAAGTTAATAGAACAAGAACAAATTAAACAAGAAATTCCTGAGTTTAATACAGGAGATACTGTTCAAGTACACTACAGAATTAAAGAAGGAAACAGAGAAAGAATACAAGTTTTTGAAGGTACTGTACTTAAAAAGCAAGGTGGCGGAGTTGGAGCTACTTTCACAGTAAGAAGACTTGCTTCTGGAGTAGGTGTTGAAAGAACTTTTTCTTTACACTCACCTAAAATTGAAAAACTTGTTGTAACAAGAAGAGGTAAAGTAAGAAGAGCTAAACTTAACTACTTAAGAAGTAGAGTAGGAAAAGCCGCTAAAGTAAAAGAAAAAATGAATTAATTTATGGTATTGGGACTGTTTACAGTCCCAATATTTGTTTAGTAAGAAACTTATAAATAATATTATAAAGTTTTATAATAATGAATAACTTTGTAAATATTATTGTTATAGATGTATTGAATTTATGATATTATTCTATAAATAATGCTAAAAATATAGTATGGATATGAAAAAAACTTAGGATGGTGATAAGATGAATATTAATTGGTATCCTGGCCATATGAAAAAAACAAGAGAGCTACTACAAAGTAGTTTGAAATTAGTTGATATTGTTATAGAGTTATTAGACTCTAGGATACCTATCAGCAGTAAAAATCCTGATATTGATAAAATAGTGAACAATAAGCCAAGAGTAGTAGTAATGAACAAAAGTGATTTAAGTAGTGAAGCAGGAAATAAAGCATGGGAAGAATACTACAAAAAACAAAATGTCCCAGTTGTTTTTATTAATGCTATAAATAACATGGGAACAGAAAAAATTATAAAGAAGATAAATAATGTATTAGAAGAAAAAATGAAACAGAAACAAAAAAAGGGAATAAAAAGTACTAGTGTTAGAGCTATGATTGTAGGGGTACCTAATGTTGGTAAATCTACTCTTATAAACTCATTGGCAGGTAGAAAAGGAGCTAAAACAGGAAATAGACCAGGAGTTACTAAGGGAAAGCAATGGATAAAGTTAAAAGGAGATATAGAGCTTTTAGATACACCAGGTATACTATGGCCAAAATTTGATGATGAAAATGTAGCTTTAAAATTAGCATTTACAGGTGCTATAAGAGATGAAATATTAGATACAGAAACATTAGCATTGAAATTAATAGAAAAGTTACATAGTATAGACAAATCATTAATAGAAAATAGATATGACATAGAAACTAGTGAAAAAACACCATTAGAAATAATGGAATCTATAGCGGAAAAAAGAATGTGCATATTAAAGGGTGGAGAGGTAGATTATACTAGAGTTAGCAATCTTATATTAGATGAATTTAGAAAAGGTGTAATGGGAAGAATAACTCTTGACTATCCACAAGAAGACTAATGAAGTGCTTTACATAGCACCTTTTATTTATTACTAACAAAATTGATTATTTTTATAAAGAAAGATGTCTAAGAATTAGATTTTATTTTCTATTCTAAGACATCTTTCTTTAAATATTTTTTAATATTTAATATCAGTACACTTGTATTTTATTTAAAATTAATATATTTTTAACTATTATTTTGTAGGATTAATTTCTTTATCCCATCTTTCAGTCCATCTCTTCATAGATTTATTAATATATTTTAAGTCTACTGTTTTTAAACTTTTTATAGCTTCTTCACCATAGATAACTCCTTTAGCTTGTTCTTCATTTAGTTTTACTTTTTTATTGATAGGTGACTCTAATTCGTCAAGGGCTTGAGCTTTTTGTACTTCCTCACTTAATATCCAATCTATAAATTTCTCTGCTAGTTCTTTATTTTTTGTTCCTTTTACTATATTAATTGTATCCATAAAAGCATATGATCCTTCTTTTGGATCTATTCTCTTTGCTTCTGGAACTTTTTCTTTTATAGTCTTAGTTTCAAAACTATAGGAGTCAGTAACTATAGTTTCACCTGCTGAAAATGTATTTAAAGACTCAGATGCTTTGTCATGGAATTTTAAAACATTTTTACTCAGTTCTTTCATCTTTTCAAAAGCTTTATCTTCATCTTCTTTTATGTCTACTCCTGCTTGGTCTGCTGCTATTAACAAAAGAAAAGGTCCTCCTGAATTAGTAATATTGTTTAATCCAATTTTTCCTTTTAATTCTGATTTCCATAAATCTCCCCATGACGTAATTGGTTCATTTACTTTATTAGGATTATATATTAGTCCATAACTTGCTATAGTATTTGCAGGTCCATAGTCTTCTCCTAATGGTGATTTAAAGATATCATAAAGATTTTCTATATTAGGTATGTTTTTACGATTTATTTTTTCAAATAGTCCTTCTTCTACACCTTGCATTGCAAAATAGTCTGTAAGAATTATTATATCAGTTTTATTATCTTTTTCTCTTAGTTTATTAAGTCTATTAATATTGTTTCCAAGCTCAAGAACTATTTTAACATTATGTTTTTTCTCGAATGGTTCAAAAACATTTTTTCGAACTATATTTTCAACAGATTCATGTGTAGATATAGTCAATGTTTTTTGTTCTTTATGATTACTAACTCGTTTACTTTTAGTTTGACATCCTGATAAACTAAATGTTAAGACTAAAGACGCTAGAATAATAGAGCTTATTTGTTTTCCTAGTTTTTTCATTTTATCCTCCTTATAATTCATATTTTTATCAAATTTTACAAATATCTCATTACTTATATTACCACACTTGGTTTATTATTCAAATTACCAAATGAATCTTTTACAAAATATATTTAATAATGAGTATTTTTTAATTATAATAAATAAGTTTATTTTGATTTTTAGATTTATAGATGTATATTTAAATTTAATTTACTATTTATATTTGATTTTTTACAAAATAGAAACATAAATATGTTTATATATATAATAATATCTATAAAAATAAACAAAAAAGATAATATATAATGTAAAAATAATATGGACATTTAAAAAATATATCAAATAAGTTAAAAATTCAAGGATATATATATTAAATTAATATTACAAAAATAAAAACGAATTGACATAATATTTTATGTAATGATATAAATAGAATAAAGAAACTAAAAAAATATAAAAAATATATTGATTTTCTTAACTATCTCATAAATAATGTCAATATACATTAAAATTAGTTGATTTATCAATAATAGTTGCGTTTGATAAATAGAAAGATTTTGAATGTTGAAATTTAAAGAATCTTACTATTTATTTTATTTTATAAAGAAAATAATAAAAGGAGGGGAAGTATTGAAAAAAGTAGTTTCGCTTTCGCTGATATTTGTTATGCTATTTAGCTTAAGCATGAGTTCTATAGGTCAATCTCAATTTGTTAGAGTATTTATAGATGGGCAATACAGAGATGTAAGAAAAGTAAATGTTTACTTTAATGGACAAACTGTAGTAGGGAACTCTCCATCTATTATATATCAAGAAAGAACACTAGTACCGATAAGGGCCATTGCTGAAAGACTAAATGCTAAGATAGAATGGAATCAGCAAACTGAAGAAGCAACAATAACTACAAGTACTAAAAAAATAGTGTTTAAAATTAATAGTAATTATGTAACTGTTAATGGAGTAAAAAAACTTATTCCTTATAATACTCCAGCTAAGCTAATGGATGATACAAGTACAATGGTACCTTTAAGATTTGTATCAGAAGAGCTTGGATGTGAAGTACTATGGGATGCACCAACGTGGACTGCAAGAATTAACTATAATAGTGGAAAAAATCCTCCATCATCAAACCAAGTTAGTGATATTGCAGTAAAAAACATAAGTGGTAATGCTCTTCCGCAAATAGAGATAAAAACGAGTGGACAAGCTCGATATACTACTATGGAATTAAGTAATCCAGATAAACTAGTAATAGATATACATGATAGTAAACTAAATGTAAATGGAAGTGGATATATAGAAAAAGCTGTAGGAAAGTGGCCTTTACAAACTATAAGGGCATCTCAATTTGATCAAGATACAGTTAGAGTTGTTTTAGATTTGAGCAAGATGGTGAGACCACAAATAACGACTCCTAATGTAAATACTATATCTCTTAACTTTACAAATAAGCTTGAAAAGATAACTAAAGAATTAATAAATGGCAAAGAGGCTATAGTACTACATAACATGTACCCACAAGAGTATAATAGCTTTACACTTTCAAATCCAAATAGAGTTGTAGTAGATCTAAGAAATACTATAGTTCCTGATAGTATAGGAAGTATTTCTACTGATGTTGTCGGAAGTGTGAGAGTATCTCAGTTTTCCAATGATGGATCTTATCCACAAGGTGAAAAAGTTACAAGAGTAGTAATGGAGATTAATAATAACTATATTAGTCCTATTTTATCAGTGGAAAAATTAAATGATAAGATGATACTTTATGTTAATGGTCAATACATAGGAGGAACTAATCCTGGAAATGAAAAACCAGACCCTGGAAACGAAAATCCAGAGGAAAAACATAATATATTATCTTCAACAAATTCAAACATACAGCAAATGAAAGCATGGGCTAAATCTAAAGGAGCAACAGATACGTTCGTTAGTTTAGCTGAACTATATTTCAATATAGGGAATGCAGTAGGAGTGAATCCAGAAATGGCTTATTGCCAAGCTGCAAAAGAAACTGGATATGGTAAATTTGGTGGAGTGTTGGATGAGAGCTATAAGAATCCTTGTGGTATGAAGAAGAAAGAAGGTGGAGCAGATAATGATAAAGAAGCTCACCAAAGATTTTCTACATGGGAAGAAGGAGTACAAGCTCATATTGACCATCTAGCATTATACGCGGGTGCTACTGGATATCCCAAAATGAATACACCAGATCCAAGACATTTTGCTTATCTTCTTGGTACAGTAAAAACGTTTGAAGACTTAGGTGGTAAATGGGCACCATCAATTAGTTATGGAGAGGATATTGTAAAAATGTCAAAAGAATTATTAAGTAAAAAATATTAAAAAAGATTATTAATGAGCAATAATTTAGAAGAAAATTGGAACTGAAAAGAGTAGTTATATTTAACAGACTGTGTGGAATTCTCCCATCCTCTCTAGGTGGGAGATGGATAATACTAATTTAGTAAATACTAGATGTATTTACTAAATTGCGATATTATAACTTCAATAACAACTAAAAACTGAATATATAGAGTTGCTATAGGAAATGCTCTATATCGTAAAATATTCAAGCACTCGCCCAGTTGGTATAGCGAAAACCAAGCATATATGCCAATATAGAAGTTCTTATGTTATATTTCGAGGTTGGTTCAACCTTTAGAGCCTAGATAAACTTGTCTCATTAAAGATATTGACTAGGAAGCCATCCACTTCTATAAGTGGTGGTAGTTCACTAAAAGATGTGATGTTTATATTTCAAAACCAGAAATTATGACTCTAGTTAAAATGCAAGGCCTATATCTTATTTTACTTTGTGAGAAAGATATAGGCTTATTTATTTGCTTGTATTATGGATAGTAAGAATACTATTAAGAGTATAACTTCATAATTTTAAGAAATATGATTTATATACTTAGAACTATATATTTTATCTAATTTATACACGAATTATTTATATTACCACAACTTTTTTTCCTAATTCTAGATAAACATCAGAATGTTCAAAATCTTGTCGATGTTTTTTTGATTTGTCTGAGAAAAAACGCATCATGGTAGCTAATCCTAAGGAGTCACTACGAAAAGCATTATCAAGTGTACCTCCAACAGTGCATGTATTTTCCATATGTATCCATCCTTCTTTGGTATAAAAATATACAATAGAAGGCTCACAAGTAAATATGCTAATGTCAGGGTTATTATTTTCTATGAATTTTGTTGCTTCTTTTATAAGTTGAAGTCCTAGTACCTGTTTACGATAAGATGGATGTGTAACAACTTCACTAAGACCAAAAGTCTTATATGATCGACCTTTATGAGTTATATTTTTTCCTAGAACTGTAACATTACTGATTGCAGAACTATTGTCTATAAGAACAAAAGAAGTTAGATGTATTTTAGGATCTTTTGGCCAAGATACATTCTCGGCTTTAGGCTCAGATGTTGATAGCCATGCAATATTTTGTAATAAAAGTATTTGTTTTTTCAGATGATCGAAATAATCTGTTTGGGGATATTGTAATAATTTAATCATATATCGTACTCTTTTATATATAAAATTTTATCAGGTGGACTTTAATATGCTTTTTATTTTAAAATATAAGCTATATCTATTATATCACGTACTATAATAGCAAGTATAAATCTTGACTATCTACAAGAAGACTAGTAAAGTGCTTTATATAGCACTTTTTATTTTTTATGTCAGAATGATAATATGAATAGCTTATATGAATTAATGTGCAAAAGTATATAAATATAACTAATTTAAGAAGAAATGAGGGACTAAACTATGTTACAAATAGAAAAAGAAATCTGGAATAAGGGTTATGAATATATAGCATGTATAGATGAAGTTGGTAGAGGGTGCTTAGCAGGAGATGTTGTTGCCTGTGCTATAATCATGCCTAAAGATGAAATTATTGATGGGGTAAAGGATTCGAAAAAAATATCGCCAAAGAAAAGAGAAAAGTTGTACGATATTATATTAGAGAAGGCAATCGGTGTAGGAATAGGACAAGTTGATGCGAAAACTATAGATGAAATAAATATAAGACAAAGTACATTATTAGCTATGAAAAAAGCGATAGAGAATATAAGAGACAAAAACGGAAATAAGATATTACCTCAGTATATACTTATAGATGCAGAAAAAGTAAATATAGATATTCCACAAGAAAGCATTATAAAGGGTGATGAAAAGTGCCATGGAATAGCTGCAGCTTCAATTATAGCTAAAGTATATAGAGATAGAATGTGTATAAAGTGGGGAGAAGAATATCCACAATATGAATTTGAGAAACATAAGGCTTATGCTACTAAGGTTCATAGAGAGATGATTTTAGAACATGGTCCTTGTCCTATTCACAGAAAGACATTTCTTAGAAAGATATTATCAAATAAATAATTATGTAGGTGATTTAAGTGAGAATAAGTATACCTATTTTGAATAATGTATCAACTGATAGTAAAGATATTTTATCTAAACTAAAAGAAGGAGATACTATAAAAGGTAGGATAGTAGAAGTAAATGGAGATACTATAAAGATAGATCTTGGTAATGGAAATATAGTACAAGGTAAAACAGAAGTTCCACTAGATTTACTAGAAAAAGAGTTTATGAATTTTGTAATAAAAGATATTAGTGGTAATACTTTAGTTCTGTCTCCAGTATATGATGATGTAAATCTTGAAAATGAGTACTTTATTAAAAATCAGCAAGTAATAATGGAAAAAATACTTGAATTTCATGGATTAGAAAAAAGTCAAAAAAATATAGATATTTTAAAAGTTATGATTGGATATAAGATGCCACTAGATAAAGAAAATGTATCAAATATTATTAAGCATATAAATAAGTTAGAAAGTTTATTAAATACACAATCAAATGAAAAAATTCATATGATATCTACAAATCAAGATCCACTTAAAGAAAATATACTTAAGTTTTTAAAAATCAATCAAAATGAACTACAGCATAATATTACTAATAAAGTTAATGCACAAACTAACTTAGATGTTAATAGTAACAATAAAATGATGAATATAAACAGTAGTAACAATACTGTTAGTGATATTACTTCTTTAGATTATAAGACTCCTATTATAAAAGATAATAATGTTATATTGAATGATGAATTTATACCTTTTGAAAAAATAACTAATGATGAGACTATTTTAGAGAAAAACAAAGTAACTAATATAAATACTGTAAAAGATGACATGCCTCAAAAGATCAATATTAATAATACTTTAAATGATAATAAAAATATCGAAGGGAAAGTTGTAGACTTAGTAGACTTAAAAGAAAACTTAAATCAAGAAAAAACTATTAAAGATCAAAATAATGATGTTACTAATAAAGAATCTTTAAATCATAATTATAAAGACAAAATGCTTAAAGATGTTACTGATATAGTATTAAAAGAAATAAAAAATTTGTTTTCATCACAAGTCTTGGATAAGAAATCAATGCAAAAAGTAGTATTTTTATTAAAATCAAATATTGAAGCAAATATACAAAATTTAAAAACTCTTGAAAATGTACTAAATAAGGGAGAAACTATAAATAAGAGTATAAGTGAGTTAGCAGAAGAATTAGAAAAAGAAGGATTAATAACTAAAGAAATAAAGGATAGGCTTGTATTACAGTCTAAAAGTGTAGAGATTAATTTTGATGGAAGTGATAAAGAACGGATAGGGAGTTTTTATAAGAAGCTAAATGATAATATAGAAAAAATTATACATAACATATCAGGCAAAGATAGAATATCAGATGAACTAATGTTAAAAGTAAAAAATGCTTCTGAAAAAATAGAATTTTTTAATAGGATTAATGAAAAATCTATGTTACTTTGTATACCATTTACACTAAATAAAAATGAAATGAATAATACAATTTATTTACTAAGTAAAAGAAGGATTAATAAAAAGTCGGATAGTATAAAAGTTTATATATCTCTAGATACAAAAAAATTTGATAAAGTTAAAATATTATGTGACTATATGTATAGTAGACTAAATGTAAACTTTAATATAGACAAAAAATATGTAGAAATATTTGAAAATAGAAAAAATGAACTTAAACAATCATTAAATGAAAACAGTTATGATAATGTATTTATATATGTTAATTCGGAAAAAAATAAGGATATTTTAGACATTGTTTCCTATGATGATACTATAAACTATATGGTAAATATTAAGGTGTGATGTAAACATGAAGGATAAAAATAAAGAAAAGTTAGCAGTTGCATTACAATATGATAGTGAAAATGATGAAGCTCCTGTAGTAATAGCTAAAGGAAAGGGAGATATAGCGGAAAAAATAATAGAAAAGGGAAATGAAGAAGGAATAAGTACCTTTGAAAATCAAGAATTAGCAGAAAGTCTAATGATGCTAAATATAGATGAAGAAATTCCAGAAGAACTATATACCGCTGTGGCAGAGATTATGCTATTTATCTATAAACTAGATGAAGAAGAGGAAGAATGGTGGAATGACTATTAATATAATAGGTTGGTAAATTAGGTGAAGAAATAACAAGTAAGTTATTTAAAATAAAAAAGCATATAATATTAGAAAAAAATTTCAGAACTAAATTTAGAGAAATAGACATAATAGCAAAGAATAAAGAGATAATAGTTTTTGTAGAGTCGAAAACTAGATATAGCTTAGATTTTGGACTAACTTATAAATCTGTGAACTATAAAAAAACGACAAAAATAATTAGAGCTTCAGAAAATTATATTCAAACTAGAAATTTAAAAGACTATCAGTATAGTTTGACATTGTAGAAGTGTTCGTTAGACAGCAGAAAAACATTAATCATATAGAAAATGTTTTCTAGACATAATTTAAATTTTTAGTTATTATAAAATTAGGTTAAAATATCAAAGTACATATTACAAAAATAAAGATTATTAATTTTAAGATGAAAGTTATATAAGTTATTTAATATATTAAATAACTTATATAATTGCTTTTGATATTCAAAATTTCTATGTGCAATGTAATTAATTTATTAACCATATAAAAATATTACATTGTAGTCCCAGTTACAATTAAGGCAAGAAATCTAAAATTTAGAAAAAATCTTTAATAAAAATGTTGAAAGGATGAAACCAATATGAGCAAAAACCCTATAGTAACTATTGAAATGGAAAATGGAAATAAAATAAAAGTAGAACTATATCCAGATGTTGCACCTAATACAGTTAGAAACTTTATATCTTTAGTAGAAAAAGGTTATTATGATGGCATAATATTCCATAGAGTTATTCCAGGATTTATGATACAAGGAGGATGTCCAGAGGGAAGTGGTATAGGAGGTCCGGGATACTCTATAAAAGGTGAATTTAAAAGTAACGGATTTGAAAATAATCTAAAACATGATAAAGGTGTTATTTCTATGGCTAGAACTATGATGCCAAATTCAGCAGGATCACAGTTCTTTATTATGGCTGAAAAATCACCACATCTTGATGGAGAATATGCGGCTTTTGGAAAAACAATAGAAGGAATAGAAGAAGTAGATAGAATAGTTAATGTTAAAAGAGATTATAATGATAAACCGTTAGAAGATCAAAGAATGAAAAAAGTTACAGTTGACACTTTTGGAGTAGATTATGGAGAAGTAGAAAAATATAATTAATTAGAACTGCCTGAAATATGGCAGTTTTTTTATTTATTAAGTTAAATATGAATTATTAATAGAAAATTTCAGATACTAAATACTAACTAATAATATTAATAATAGGCATGGAGGAACATATTATGACTATAAAAACTAAAACTATGGATGGAAACGAGGCTGCTGCTTATATTTCATATGCATTTACTGAAGTAGCTGCTATTTATCCCATAACTCCATCTACACCAATGGCAGAATTAGTAGACCTATGGTCAGCAGAAGGAAAAAAAAATATATTTAATCAAAAAGTTAGGGTATCTGAACTACAATCAGAAGCAGGAGCTGCAGGAACACTTCATGGTTCATTACAAGCAGGTTCTTTAACTACTACCTATACTGCTTCACAAGGATTACTACTGATGATACCAAATATGTATAGATTAGCAGGACAATTATTGCCAGCAGTATTCCACGTAAGTGCTAGAGCAATTGCTACTCATGCTTTATCAATATTTGGAGATCATCAAGATGTTATGGCAACTAGGCAAACAGGAGTTGCTATGCTTGCTTCTAATAGTGTACAAGAAGTTATGGACTTAGGAGCAGTAGCACATTTATCTGCTATAAGATCAAGAATTCCGTTTTTACATTTTTTTGATGGATTTAGAACTTCTCATGAGATACAAAGGGTCGATGTTATAGATTATGATGACTTAAAACCTATAATAGATTATAAGGCTATAGAAGAGTTTAAGAATAGAGCGTTGAATCCTGAAAAACCTGTACTAAGAGGTACAGCTCAAAATGAAGATATATATTTTCAAGGAAGGGAATCAGCAAATACTTTCTATGATAACTTACCAAACATTGTAGAAGACTACATGAATGAGATTGAAAAGATTACAGGTAGAGAATATAAATTGTTTCAATATTATGGACATGAAGAAGCTGAAAGTATAATTGTGGCTATGGGCTCAGTATGTCAAGTAATAGAAGAAACTATAGATTATTTAATTGATAAAGGAGAAAAGATAGGGTTAATAAAAGTCCATTTATATAGGCCATTTTCTGAGAAGCATTTCTTTAAAGCTTATCCTAGAACAGTAAAGAAGATAGCAGTTTTAGATAAAACAAAAGAACCAGGTGCACTAGGAGAACCTTTATATGAAGATGTGAGAACAGTTTTTTATAATAGTGGATATGAGCCTATTATAGTAGGTGGAAGATATGGTTTAGGTTCTAAAGATACTACACCTTCACAAATAATATCAGTATTTGAAAATTTAAAGAGAAAGATTCCTAAAAATAGATTTACTATAGGAATAGAAGATGATGTTACTAATACTTCTCTACCAGTAGATATGATAGTTGATACATCCCCAAAAGAAAATATAAGTTGTAGGTTATGGGGACTTGGTTCAGATGGAACAGTTGGAGCAAATAAAATGGCTATTAAAATAATAGGAGATAAAACAGATCTCTATGCACAAGGATATTTTTCATATGATAGTAAGAAGTCAGGTGGCAGTACAATATCTCATTTAAGATTTGGAAAAAAACCTATTAAATCATCATATTTAGTATATAATGCTGATTATATAGCATGCCACAATAAATCTTTTATAAATCATTATGACAATTTGTTAGAGGGACTTAAAGAAAAAGGTACTTTTGTTTTGAATTGTCCTTGGAGTATAGAAGAAATTGAAGAAAAGTTAACTGATAGAGTGAAAAGATATTTGGCTAAGAATAATATAAACTTTTATATTATAGATGCTAATCAAATAGCTCATAGTATTGGACTTGGAAATAGAATAAATATGATTATGCAGACAGTATTCTTTAAATTAACTAATGTAATACCTTTTGAAGATGCTGTATTATATCTTAGAGAATATATTAAAAACCTTTATGGTAGAAAAGGTGAAAATGTAGTTAACATGAATTACGAGGCAGTAGACAAAGCTATTGAAAATCTTATAAAAGTGGAAATACCTAAACATTGGATAGACTTACATGAAGAAGTTAATAGTGAAAGTGAAAAATTACCACAATTCGTAAAAGAAATTCAAAATCCAATGGCAAAACAAAGAGGAAATGAATTACCAGTAAGTAGCTTTAAAGGAATGGAAGATGGTACTTTTCCATTAGGAACTACTGCTTATGAAAAAAGAGGAATAGCAACAACTATTCCAAGGTGGATAATAGAAAACTGTATTCAGTGTAATCAATGTTCCTTTATATGTCCACATGCAGTTATAAGACCATTTTTGTTAAATGAAGATGAGAAACAAAATGCACCAGAAACATTTGAAACTAAAAAGCCAGTAGGAAAAGGGGCTTTAGAAGAATTGGGATATAGAATACAATTAAGTCCTTTAGATTGTACTGGATGTAGTAATTGTGCAGATGTTTGCCCAGCACCAGAAAAAGCATTGGTGATGTTTAATGCTGAAACAGAGATACCTAAGCAAATCAAAAATTGGGAGTATGCATCAGAAAAGGTGAGTATTAAAGATAATTTAATGAATAAAGGAACTGTTAAGGGTAGTCAATTTGCAAAACCTTTATTAGAATTTTCAGGAGCTTGTCCTGGATGTGGAGAAACAGCATATTTAAAGTTTGTAACACAATTGTTTGGTGACTCTATGATGATAGCTAATGCTACTGGATGCTCATCTATTTGGGGAGCTAGTGCACCATCTATACCATATTGTAAGGATAAAGAAGGAAGGGGACCAACATGGGCTAACTCCCTATTCGAAGATAATGCAGAATTTGGATATGGCATGTATATTGGAGTTGCTCAAACTAGAGAAAAAATAAAAGATCTTATGAAAGAGGCTATAGATACAGATATTAATGAAGAGTGTAAAGAGCTATTTAAACAATGGATAGATTTTATGCATGATACAGAATCTTCAAAGACTATTAGCAAGAAAATTATAGAGTTATTATCAAAGGGAGATTATAAAGATAATAACGTTATACAAGAAATCTTATCAAAAAAAGATTATCTAGTAAAAAAATCTCAATGGATAGTTGGAGGAGATGGCTGGGCTTATGACATTGGATTTGGAGGACTTGATCATGTATTATCCTCAGGTGAAGATATAAATGCATTAGTATTTGATACAGAAATTTATTCAAATACAGGAGGTCAATCATCTAAATCTACACCTACAGCTGCTGTTGCTAAATTTGCAGCAGCAGGTAAAAAGATTAGAAAGAAAGATTTGGGGTTAATGGCTATAACTTATGGATATGTTTATGTAGCTCAAGTATCAATAGGAGCTAATATGAATCAATTTGTAAAAGCTGTTACTGAAGCAGAAAAATATAAAGGACCATCTCTAATAATATGCTATGCTCCATGTGTAAGTCATGGTATAAAAGGTGGAATGCAAAGAGCAATATCTCAAGAGAAAAAAGCAGTGGAGTCTGGATATTGGCAGCTATATAGATATAATCCTACATTGAAAGAAGAAGGAAAAAATCCTTTTATACTAGATTCGAAAGAGCCTAAATTACCATTTAAGGATTTTATACTTAGTGAATTACGATTTTCTCAGCTTAAAAATACTTTTCCTGATATTGCAGAAGAACTATATGAAAAGGCTGAAGAAGACGCTAAAAATAGATACAATATTTATAAAATGCTTTCTGAGGTTAAATATTAATATGAAAAATAAAGAAAGGAGCTTTTCAGCTCCTTTCTTCAATTATATTACTATTTACTTTTGATTTTCTTCTACCCACTCTTTAGCCAATGTTACATTACTTATACTAGGAATAGAAACTTTAGATTCAGGCATAACGTCTTTAATTTCAGCCCAAGCTGCAGTTCTATGATTTTCTATGGGAGCATTTTGAATTTTACGGTTTATATTTTTATTCATATAGTTATCACTCCTTTAACTTATTATTTGAATATAAAATCATAATTATTATTACATATATTTCTAATTTTAAATATAATATTCATATATAAATAAATTTATATTAAATAATATAAATTGTAAATAAGCCAAAAATCTTAATATTTTAAACTTAAAATTAGATAATTTAATATATATGTATAATATTAATATAAAGAAATTACAATATTTAATAAATACTAGTTTTGAAGTTAGCCAATTGACAATGAAAATATTTTTAACGATGAAATATATATTATCTGTAGCAGTAATTTACTCTAAAATATATATAAAATCCTTCATGTGCCTCCTTTTGAACGGAGGACTTTTTTCATGCTTAAAAATAATTTTAAGCCATCTTTAAGAATATTATTGATATTATAGCAGCATTAAAAAAGGAATCATGAGGGTTCGTAAAATAATAATATTATGCTTTATTAAGAGTCGAAACATTCTTTTATATTATTTAAATAAGTACAATACGTTAAATTGTTAGACTATTTATTTTATAAAATATCCACTAAACTTATCACATATTATCCAACTTTACATAATATATACTGAAAAGGGGGGGAGTGTTTATGGCATGTGATGGAAAAAATCCTGCTCAACCTGAACCAGAATGTCCTGAAGGATGTTGTACTGGAGATGAAATACTTTGTATTTCTATTCCTTGCCCTATAACTATTGTGCTTTTAGGGCTTGAGCTAACACTTGAACTACCATGTATTAGATTAACATCTGGTTCACCATTAAGTGCAAGTCAAACTGATGCTATTTTACAACAATTGACAAAGGTTATTGGAAGTCTTGCAGTAAATCTAACGCAATAAAGTTTTCTTAATCCTAAATTCGGCAAGTAGTTTTGAAATTTCAAAACTACTTGCTTTTATATTTACTTTTGCTATCATTGTATCGAACAAAAAAATACTAAAGGAGTCTATGTGACTCCTTTAACATAGTTCTTATTTATTTTTTATTATGTTCAACCCATTCTTTAGCTTCTATTACATTAGTTAAGCTAGGAATTGGAACATTAGATTCTGGTTGAACTTTATGAATATCAGCCCATGCTGCATTTTTATGAGGTTCTTTACGATTATTTTGCTTATCTATAATAGTATTATCTTTCATTACTATCACTCCTTTAAATTATTATCTGCAAGGAAAGCTTAATATATTATCACATATATTCCCAAACTATTAATGGATATTCAAAATATTAAAGGAATATTTAAATAACTATTAAATAATAAATGCCAGTTTTAAAATTAGCTAATTGATAATTAAAATATTTTTAACGAGGAAATATATATTATCTGTAACAATAATTTGCCTCGAAATATACGAAAAATTCTTTATGCAGTCACTTTGACATGGATGACTTTTTTCACGCTTAAAAATAATTTTAGTCCATGTTTAAGAATAGTGTTGATATTATAGCAGTATTAAAAAAAGAACCATGAAGGTTCCTTTAGTTCATAAAATAATAATATTATGAGCCATTCAGATCAGAAACGTCTTTTTATATTACTTAAATAAGTATAATACCGTTAAATTGCCACACTATTTATTTTATAATATGACCATTAAATTCTCGTCACACATTATCCAACTTTACATAATATATAGTGAAAAAGGGGGGAACATTTATGGCATGTGATGAAAAAAAACTTGCTCAACCTGAACCAGAATGTCCTGAAGGATGTTGTACTGGAGATGAAATACTTTGTATTTCTATTCCTTGCCCTGTAACTATTGTGCTTTTAGGGCTTGAGCTAACACTTGAGCTACCATGTATTAGATTAACATCTGGTACACCATTAAGTGCAAGTCAAACTGATGCTATTTTACAACAATTGACAAAGGTTATTGGAAGTCTTGCAGTAAATCTAACGCAATAAAGTTTTCTTAATCCTAAATTCATCAAGTAGTTTTGAAATTTCAAAACTACTTGCTTTTATATTTACTTTTACCATCATTATTAAAACAGTTAAGTATATTTAGACGGATATGTATTTTGGTGTACATTATTAAGCAATTTTGTCTATGTATTTAATGATTATATTTTTAAATAGGTTAAATTTTTTTAGTTATAGAATCGATAAGATTATTGAAAAGAAGCCATATTTAAGACAGCTCCTTTTTTATTTATTGCATAAAGTTAGTCTTTTATTTTGAGTTTTAAGGTAGATGTTTTTTGACTTTAAATGAGCATACCAAACTAAGTAAAATATGTTTGCTAAGTACAACAGTGTGTTATAATAAAAGTATATATATGTTAAAATTTTTTTAACATATATTTAAAACGTTGTACGCTCAAACGTGAAGGCGATAGATAGGGATGGTTACCCTATCTATCTTATTTTTTTGCAATTTTAAAAGAGAAACTGGTTAGACTTCTCTTCCTGCATTACAAGAACTATTTTATAATTTTTACTAAATCGTCTATTACTGTTATTATAAAAACAACTTTTCAAAATGCTTTTTATGATTCTTGTTTCTCTGATGTTTCTTAGTTGTTTTGCTTAAACGTAAAAGCACCTCTCTCCATGTAAATATAGAAGGCACTTTATATTATACTTTATTTAAACAAGTAGACAAGCATTATTTTGCTAAAAATACAACCATATACATTATATATAATATAATGAAAAAGATTACTTTTAATACATATATTACATACGATTAAAAAGATATAATATTGAAAGGTGGGTAATCACTTCTTTTTTATTATTAAAAATGTATATAGATTATTTCTATCAATAAAAAAGAATAATTTAATTCTACTATAGATATAGATATTTTTTTACATATAATTAGGTAGAAACTAGTTTAAGAATAAAAACAAATGGTAACAAAATTATTAAGAAATTTTAAAAAAGTTGAAAAAAGAAGGAATATTCTAAAAAAAGGTGAATACAGTCTAAAAATTATTTATTATATTTTAGACATTTATAAATATTTTTTATGGTATTGTTAGCAGAAGATTGTCAACCAAATTCATAGTTATTATATGATACGACAATCTACATTTATAAGCTAAATCTTCTTGTGACAGACCTTTAATGTACCTATATTTTTTATTATTTTCCGAAGAGTATTTTCAGCCCATGAGTCTGTGTTTAATAGATAGCTATTAGTAACTTACCTAATATATTTATAGATTTTATATTAGGGTTTACTCTATCATGTTCTATATTTGCTATAGTAGAGTTAGCTAGTTTTAGAAGCTAGTTGTCTTTGAGTCATTCTTTTGCTTATTCTTAGTTTCTTAACTCTTTCTCCTAATTTATTTTCAAGGTAAGCTTTTATATTATCATACACATAGTATATAGTTATAGTTTTATATCTTGGATTTATATGTATATCCTTGTGGATTTTTTGCAGTGATTTCTAGAAATGCAATCGTAGTCAAAATAGTATAGAAAAGTATTTAGCTAGAGTAAGTGGTCTTATACTAAATCGTATAAATATACATATAGAAGTCAAACCTGTTAAATATGAAGATTTAGAAGAAAGAAATATACATTATGAAACATCTAGTCAGATTAGAAATAGAATAAGTAAAGCTATGGATATTCAGCTTGATAGATATAAAGAAGAAAAAATATTTTTAAATTCTCAATTATCTGCTAGAAATATAAATAAGTATTGTATACTAGACAATGAAGGAAAGAAACTACTAAAAGATGTCTTTTCTAGTATTGGACTTAGTGATAGAGCTTAAATAAAGTATGAAAGTATCTAGGACTATTGCTGATTTAGATGAATCTAAGATAATAGGACAAGAACATTTAGCTGAAGCAACATAGGACAGAGACTTATGTGAGAAATATTGGTAATATTATAAAAAATAGGTGGGTAATAATATGGATAATAGAGATACACTTATTTGGCTTAATAATATAAGAGGAGTTAGTAATAAAATAATAGAAAAATTAGAAAAATACTATGTAGATATAAAAAATATATGGTATAGTTCTAATGATGACATTTTAAGAATACAAGGAATAAATGAAAAGACTAAATTAGAAATAATAAAACTAAAAGATTACAGCTATTATGAAAGAATAATGGAGAATGTAGATAAGCTAGGTATTAAAGTAGTTACAATTTATGATAATAATTTCCCTAATAGGTTAAGGCATATATATAATTGTCCTAAAGTACTTTATATAAAAGGTGATCTACTAATAGAGGATCATATTTCTATAGCTATAGTGGGGTCAAGAAAAGTAACTGCTTATGGAAAATGGGCAGCTGAAAAGTTTGCTACTGAATTAGCGAAAATAGGGGTAACTACAATAAGTGGAATGGCAAAAGGTGTAGATACTGATGTTCATAGAAGTACGATAAAATCAAATGGAAGAACTATAGCTGTTTTAGGAAGCGGTCTTGACGTAATATATCCAAAATCGAATAAAAATTTATATGAAGAGATAATATATAATGGATGTGTTATGTCAGAGTTTCCTTTAGGTACTCAACCTTTCGCTTATAATTTTCCTCAAAGAAATAGAATAGTAAGTGGGTTATCTTTAGGAGTAGTAGTTATAGAAGCAGGAGAAAAAAGTGGATCTTTAATTACAGCACAACATGCATTGGAACAGGGTAAAGATGTATTTGCATTACCTGGAAATATAAATAGTATTTATAGTATTGGAACGAACAAGTTAATAAAAGATGGTGCAAAGTTACTTCTAAGTTTAGATGATATAATTGAAGAAATTATTGAATTGAAAGATATAAGTAAGAAAATAAATGTAGATAATAGGAACATAATTGATTATGAAGAATTAAGTGAAAAAGAAGTGCAAATTTTTAAATGTATACAAGAAGGAACTATTCATCTAGATATGATATCATATAAAACGGGAATAAATATATCTAGTGTAACTAGTATACTTACAATATTAGAAATAAAAGGTATAATAAAACAATTGCCTGGTAAGCTATTTTCAGTTAAATAGCAACATAATAGACTAATATCTATGTTTTTGATATAATAACAAACATTATGATTCGGAGGTGAATTATATGGCAAAATCTTTAGTTATAGTCGAGTCACCGGCAAAAGCAAAGACGATATCAAAGTTTTTAGGAAGAAATTATAAAGTAAAGGCGTCTGTAGGACATGTAAGAGATTTACCTAAAAGTAAATTAGGTATTAATATAGATGAATATTTTGAGCCAGAATATATTACTATCAGAGGGAAAGGTCCTGTAATAAAAGAACTCAAAAGTGAAGCAAAGAAGGTAGATAAAGTATTCTTAGCAACTGACCCTGATAGAGAAGGTGAAGCTATATCTTGGCATTTAGCTAATATATTGCAAATAGATGATAGTGAGCAAGTTAGGATAGAATTCAATGAAATAACAAAAAATGCAATACAAAATGCTATTAAGAAACCTAGAAAGATAAATAAAGATTTAGTTGATGCACAACAAGCTAGAAGAGTATTAGACAGATTAGTTGGTTATAAAATAAGTCCTCTATTATGGAAAAAGGTAAAAAAAGGACTAAGTGCAGGTAGGGTGCAATCTATAGCAACTAAATTAGTATGTGATAGAGAAAAAGAGATAGAACAGTTTGAGCCAAAAGAATACTGGACTATAGATGCAACTTTATCAAAGGGTAAAAGTAAATATGTTGCTTCCTTTTATGGTAAAAAAACAAATAACAAAGAAGAAAAAGTTGAACTTAGTACAAAAGAACAAGTAGACGATATTATATCTTTAGTTTCAAAGGAAAAGTTTATAGTAGAAGATGTTAAGAAAGGTAAGAGAAAAAGAAATCCTTATTTACCTTATACTACGAGTAGTTTGCAACAAGATGCTCATAAAAGAATAGGATTCTCTACTAAAAAAACTATGATAATAGCTCAACAATTATATGAAGGTATAGATGTAAAAGGAGAAGGAAGTATTGGTCTTATATCATATATAAGAACAGATTCAACAAGAATATCAGAGGAAGCTATAAAGAATGTAAAAGAATTTGTAAATAATGAATATGGAAAAGAATATGTTTCAACAGAAAAAAGAAAATCAAAGAAAAAAGATATACAAGATGCACATGAGGCTATAAGACCTACATCTGTGTTTAGAACACCAGAATCCATAAAAGAATCTTTAAGTAAAGATCAATATAAGCTTTATAAACTTATTTGGGATAGATTTGTAGCTAGTCAAATGAGTCCAGCATTATATGAAACTTTAACTATAAAAATTAGCGCAGGTGACTATATATTTAAATGCAGTGGATCAAAAATAGTTTTCGAAGGGTTTTTAAAGGTTTATAATATTACTGATGAGGATAAAGATATTATTCTACCAGATCTTAAGGTTGGAGAAGAATCAAAATTAATAAAATTAGATCCAAAACAACATTTTACACAGCCGCCACCGAGATATACAGAGGCATCATTAGTAAAGACATTAGAAGAATTAGGAATAGGAAGACCTAGTACATATGCTCCTACTATAAGCACTATACTGAGTAGGGGATATGTAGTACTTGAAAAAAAGAGCTTTGTTCCTACTGAATTGGGTAGTTTGGTAACAGATTTATTAATAGATTATTTTAAAAACATTATAAATGAAGAGTTTACTGCTGATATGGAAGAGAGTCTAGACAAAATAGAAGAAGGTGAACTAGAGTGGAAAAAAGTTATTGAAAGTTTTTACAATAACTTTAAAAAAGATTTAGAAATTGCAGAAAATGAGATAAGTAAAATAGAAATAAAAGAAGAAGAAACAGATGTCTTATGTGAGAAATGCGGAAGAAATATGGTGGTGAAACTAGGGAGGTACGGAAAATTTTTAGCTTGTCCAGGATATCCAGAATGTAAAAATGCAAAACCATTTGTAGAAGACTTAGGAATAGATTGTCCTAAATGTGATGGTAAAATAGTAGAGAGAAGATCTAAAAAAGGAAGAAAGTTTTTTGGATGTAGTAATTATCCTGAATGTGATTTTGTATCTTGGGATAAACCTATAGATGAAAAATGTCCTAAATGCAATAATTTGCTTATGGAGAAAAACACCAAAAAGGGTAAGACGATTAAGTGTATAAATAATGAATGTGATTATAAAAAACAAACAGATTAAAATAAGTAGTCATATTTAGAGGGTATATTATAGTAATAATTAATGTATAGAAACAATCATTATGATTTCTACAGATTTATTTTAGGAGAGTGGATGTGATGTTGAAAGGAACTACTATTATTGCAGTTAAAAAAGGTGAAAGGACTGCTATAGCCGGTGATGGACAAGTTACATTTGGAGATAAGACGGTTATGAAACATTCAGCTAAAAAAGTAAGAAAGATATATAATGATAAGGTTGTAATTGGATTTGCGGGATCTGTTTCAGATGCTCTTACTCTTGCAGAAATGCTAGAAGAAAAACTAGAGCAAAATGGTGGAAACTTGAAAAGAGCTTCTGTAGAACTTGCTAGAGAATGGCGAAGAGATAAAGTAATGGCGAAGTTAGAAGCAATGTTAATAGCATCAGATAAGGAAAACCTTTTAGTTATATCTGGAACAGGAGAAGTTATTGAGCCTGATGACGGAGTAGTTGCTATAGGATCAGGTGGTAGCTATGCTTTAGCTGCTGGAAAAGCACTTATAATGTACTCTGATTTGGATATAAGTGATATAGCTAAAGAAGCTTTATTAATTGCTTCTTCTATATGTGTATATACAAATAATAATATCTCCATTGAAGAGTTGTAAAAGGAGTGTAAAATAATATGAAAGAGTTAACACCAAAACAAATTGTATCTGAGTTAGATAAGTATATAATAGGTCAGAAAAACGCTAAGAAATCAGTTGCAATAGCACTAAGAAATAGATATAGAAGAAGTCTTTTAGATGAGGAATTTCAAGAAGAAGTTAAACCTAAAAATATACTAATGGTTGGACCAACCGGAGTAGGTAAAACTGAAATAGCTAGAAGACTCTCCAAACTAGTAAAAGCTCCATTTGTAAAAATAGAAGCTACAAAATTTACTGAGGTTGGATATGTAGGTAGAGATGTTGATTCTATGATAAGAGATTTAGTTGAAATTTCTATTAGAATGATCAAAACAGAAAAAATAGAGGAAGTTTATGATAAAGCTAGAAAATTAGCAGATGATAAAATAGTTGAAATTTTGATTCCAAGTTCTCCTAAAAAGAATAATTTCAATAATCCGCTAGAAGCTTTTTTTAGTAGTAGTTTAAATAATTCTGAGGATAATACAGAAGATACTAATAATTTTAATATTCAACAGCAAAGAAAAGAGTTTAAGGAAAGACTTCTAAATAACGAATTAGACAATCAAATAATAGAAATCGAAGTTGAGGAAAATAGAAATAATGCTATGGATATGTTAGGTGGAGCAGGACTAGAAGAATTAAATATAAACTTTAATGACTTATTTGGAGGATTAATACCAACTAAACTTAAAAAGAGAAAGGTAACTATAAAAGAAGCAAGAAAAATAATAGCAGATCAAGAAGCTCAAAAGTTAATTGATATGGATGATGTAACAACACTGGGTATAAAAAGAGCAGAAGAACATGGTATTATATTCATAGATGAAATAGATAAAATTGCTGTAAAAGGATCAAGTTCAGGACCAGATGTTTCTAGAGAAGGAGTACAGAGAGATATTCTTCCTATAGTAGAAGGATGTACTGTTATGACTAAATATGGTCCTGTTAGAACAGATCATGTATTATTTATTGCAGCAGGTGCATTTCATGTTGCTAAAACTACTGATTTAATACCAGAAATACAAGGTAGATTTCCAATAAGAGTTGTTCTTGAGAACTTAACAGAAGAGAACTTTAAGGAGATATTAGTTAAGCCTCAAAATGCTCTTACAAAACAGTATGAATTATTACTACGAACTGAAGGTATAAACATAAAATTTAGTGATAACTCATTAGATGAAATAGCCAAAATTGCATTCATACTAAATCAAGAAAGTGAGAATATAGGTGCTAGAAGACTTCATACTTTATTAGAACAATTATTAGAGGATATATCGTTTGAAGCACCAGATATTGAAAATAAAGATATAATTATAGATGAAAATTACGTAAGACAAAAGTTAAATCCGAATATACAAGGGAAAGATGTATCAAAATACATCATATAGAGGAGGATAAACATGGGAGAAAGCTTACTCCAAAAAACAAGAAGATTAAATAAAATTCTACAAAACTCAGGATCAGAACCTGTATCTTTTGAGGAACTAAGTAATACTCTTAGTGAAATACTAGAGGCTAATGTATATATATCAAATATAAAAGGAAAAGTTTTAGGATTTGCATTACATGAAGGATTTGATTGTGGAATACTTCAAAGCGAAATAGTTAAAGAAAAAAGATTTCCTAAAGAGTATCATGATGAGTTGTTAAAAGTTTCAGAAACTAGTGAGAATATACAAGAAATTTCTGAATGTGTATTTGATCAAATATCACAATGTCCATATCCAAATAAAATAGCTACAGTAATACCTATAAGAAGTGGTGGAACTAGACTAGGAACTTTAGTATTAGCCAGATTTGGAAGAGAATTCACAGAAGATGATCTGGTCTTAGCTGAATATAGTGCTACAGTCGTAGGCATGGAAATACTAAGAGCTAAGAATGAAGCCATAGAAGAAGAAGCTAGAAAAAAAGCTGTTATTCAAATGGCAATAGGAACACTATCATATTCAGAACTAGAAGCCGTAGAACATATATTTAAAGAATTAGATGGAAATGAAGGATTATTAGTAGCTAGTAAAATTGCAGATAGAGTGGGTATAACAAGATCGGTTATAGTAAATGCATTAAGAAAGTTTGAAAGTGCAGGACTTATAGAGTCAAGATCGTTAGGAATGAAAGGGACACATATAAAAGTATTAAATAATAGGCTATTAGATGAATTAAAAAATTTAAATTAAAGAAAGTATATAGAAAAACGACAAAACATTTTATGTTTTGTCGTTTTTCTATGTAAAAAAGCTCAGTTTTTGTTAGGACTCATGTACTAAATGTGGTAAAAAGAAAAAAATATAGAGGATTCTGACAGGAAACGTAGAAAATAAAGCTTTAAAGAAAATTATAACAAAACATGAAAAGCAATACATATAATTTAAAATTTTTCTTATCAGTAAATTACTTATGGTATATATACCATATGATAAGTGACAATTAATATTTATTTATGGAGGTGATAAAGTGCTAAGTAAAATCTATGGTCAGACAAATATTTTAAAAGCAGCACTAGATGGTTCGTCAGCAAAAGATAAAGCAATAGCAAACAATATGTCTAATGTAAATACACCAGGATATAAACGGTTAGATGTAGATTTTGAAGGACAGTTAAAAAAAATACTAACTACAGAAGGAAAATTACAACTACAGAAAACTCATCAAGGTCACATAGGAGATAATAATAGTATAGAAAATTTTAATCCTAATACTCAACAATATAAAAATATATCTGTTAAAAGAGATAAAAATGGAGTAAACATGGATGTAGAAATGGCTGAAATGGCAAAAAACACAATAATGTATAATGCTCTAATTACACAGATATCGAGAAAGTTTAATTCAATAAAAACAGTTATAAGTGAGGGAGGAAAGTAGTGTGGGAATGTTTAGTTCAATTAACATAAGTGCTTCTGGGCTAACTGCAGAAAGAACAAGAATGGATGTAATATCTAAAAATATAGCAAATGCTAACACAACTAGGACAAGTAGTGGAAAGCCATATAGAAGACAAATGCCTTTATTTAAAGAAAGAGAAGGAGAATCTTTTTCATCATATTTATCAAAAGAATCTGATAAATTATTTAACAAAAACGGAGTAAAAGTATCTGGAATAATTGAAGATAAAACTCCATTTAAAAAGGTATATGATCCAGGACATCCAGACGCAGATCAAAATGGATATGTTGAAATGCCAAATGTAGATATAGTTACTGAAATGGTAGATATGATAACAGCTACTAGAGCATATGAAGCTAATATGACAGCAATAAATTCAGCAAAATCTATGGCAATGAAAGCTTTAGAAATAGGTAGATAAGGAGGAAAATAATGAAAGTAAATAATATAATTAATGATTTTGGAAACATAAATTCTAAGTCTAATGTAACACAAGGCAATACAGATATTAATTTTAGCGATTATCTAAAACAAGCTTTAGATAAAGTAAATGATTTACAATTAGAAGCAGATAATCAGAACCTACTTTTAGCTACAGGTCAAGTTGAAAACATACATGATGTAACTATAGCATCAGAAAAAGCTAAAATAGCATTGGATTTGACTATGGCTGTAAGAAATAAAGTTGTAGATGCTTATAGAGAAATAATGAGAATGCAAATCTAACAGTTAAATGCAGTAGAGGTGAGGTGATTGAGTGGGGGAGACATTTGAACGAATCAGAAACCAGCTAAATGAATTTTGGCAAGGGCTTGATAAAAGCAAGAAAATTAAACTAGGAGTAGCTAGCTTATTATTAATAGTAGGTATAACAGGAATCATATATTTTACTACTAGAACTAAATATGAAGTTTTATATGATAACTTAACACCAAAAGAAGCTGGAGAAATAACTAAAAAGCTAGATGAACAAGGTATAACATGGAAACAGGAAAATAAAGGAAATACCCTACTAGTTCCTACTGAAATGAGGGACAAGGCTAAAATGGATTTAGCTGTGGAAGGACTTCCAAAAGAAAGATATAGTTTTGACAATGCTTTTAGCGATATAGACTGGACTACTACTGAATTTGATAAGAAGCAAAAAATGAAATATGCATTGGAAAACTCATTAGCAAAAGATATATCAAGTATGGATGGTATAGAAAGTGCTGAAGTACATATGAAAGTTCCAGAAGATAGTGGATATGTAATAAAAGAAACAGATAAGCCTACAGCATCTGTATATCTAACACTAGATAAGAATACACCTATAAAGGTTAGCAAAATAAAAGGGATTCAGCACTTAGTAGCTAATGCAGTAGGTGGAATGGAAGCACAAGATGTTTCTATAATTGATAACAAAGGAAAGTTATTAAGTGATAACAAAGGGAACGATGAGATAGATGATTTGAATAATCAACTAGCTATTCAACAAGCTATGCAAGAAAAACTTAATACAAGTATAAAAGAGTTTTTGGAAAAAGCATTTGGTCCTGGAAATGTTGATATAAGAACTAGTATAAAAATGAATTTTGATACAGAAGTTACAAATGTAAAAGAATTTAAACCACCTATAGAGGGTTCTGAAGAAGGAATACCTAGAAGTAAAGAGGAATCAGAAGAAAGCATGGATAATGTCTCAGGTGGACAAGTTCCAGGAACAGAAACAAATGCACAAGATCAGGCACCAGAATATGTTCAAACTGAAACAGGAAGTAATAAATATAATAAAAATAACTCAACAATTAACTATGAAATAAATGAAACTAACAAACAAGTTAAAAGAGGACCTGGAGAAATAGAATCTGTAAGTGTAGCAGTTCTTATAAATGAGGATGTAATAGGGGAAGGATTAACAGATGAGAAGAAAAAAGAAATAACTAATTTAGTTTCTAATGCTACAGCTGGTGCTAGAACTGAGCAGGTTGAAGTAAGTGCTATAAGCTTTAATAATGGACAGGCGAAATCAGAAGAATCTACTGAAAGTGATGGGGGATTACCTTTGTGGGCATGGATGTTAGTAGGAGCATTAGCTCTAGCAGGAGTATCAGGAGCAGTAATTTATAGAAGAAAGAAACTACAAGAAGCAGAAGAATTAGAACAAGAAGAATTAGAGAACATAATGGAAGATACAATTTCTGAAATACCAGAAATGGAAGAAATAGATTTTGGTTCAGAGAAATCACAAATGAAAGAACAAATTTCTAAGTTTATAGATAAAAAGCCTGAAATGGTAGCTCAATTATTAAGAACTTGGCTAAATGAAGAATAGAGGTGAAACCATGTCTGGAAAACAAAAATTAAGTGGAAAAGAAAAAGCAGCAGTATTATTAATCACTCTAGGATCTCAAAAATCTGCTGAAATATTTAAACATCTTAACGAAGAAGAAATAGAAGAACTAACGTTAGAAATAGCAAATATGAGAATGGTTTCTCCTGAAGAAAAACAAATGGTGTTAGAGAACTTTTATGAATTATGCTTAGCTCAAGAATATATCTCAGAAGGTGGAGTTGGATACGCAAAAGATATTCTTGAAAAAGCATTAGGTTCAGATAAAGCAGTTGATATAATAAGCAGACTAACAGCATCATTACAAGTAAGGCCATTTGAATTTGCTAGGAAAGTAGATCCTAATCAGCTATTAAATTATATGCAAAATGAGCATCCACAAACAATAGCTCTTGTTTTAGCTTACTTAGGTTCAAGTCAATCGGCTCAGGTACTTGCAAAATTACCTACAGATAAACAAGCCGAAGTAGCAAAGAGAATAGCTACTATGGATAGAACATCTCCAGAAGTTATAAAAGAAGTAGAGAGAGTAATAGAAGCAAAATTCTCGTCAATGGTATCACAAGACTATACTACAGCTGGAGGTATAGATTCTATAGTTGCTATCTTAAATGCAGTGGATAGAGGAACTGAAAAATATATCATGGAAGAGCTAGAGTTACAAGATATAGAACTAAGTGAAGAAATTAGAAAGAGAATGTTTGTATTTGAAGACATTATTACTCTTGATAATAGATCTATACAAAGATTCATTAGAGAAATTGATAATAATCAATGGGCTATTGCTCTTAAAGGTGCAAGTGATGAAGTTAAAGAGTCTATATTTGGAAATATGTCTAAACGTTTAGTTGAAATGATTAAAGAAGACATGGAGTTCATGGGCCCTGTAAGATTAAAAGATATAGAAGAAGCTCAACAAAATATTGTTAATATAATAAGAAAACTTGAAGAAGAGGGCGAAATTGTAACTCCTAGAGGAGGAGATGAAGTAGTTGTCTAGTATAATAAAATCTTCTCAAATAGTAGAAATTAAAGATAGAACTAATGTGTATAAAGAAGCACGAAATATCATAGACGATACAAGAAAACAACAAGATGATATATTAAACAAGGCTAAAGAGGAAGCTAAACGAATCATAGAACAGACAATAGAAAAAGCAAATAACGAGTCAGAAAAGATACTACATAATGCAAATGAAGAAGCAGAGAAAATTAAAAAGAAGGCTAAAGAAACAGGATACGAAGAAGGGCACCAGGAAGGCTATGATAAAGGCTATAATAAAGGACATGATGATGGTAAAAAAGAAGGCTATGAAATTGGATATGGTGAAGGAAAAGAAATAACAGATAAATTAATAGAAGAAGCAAATGAAATAAAAAAGAACTATCTTCAAGAAAGAGATCATATATTAAAAAGTATAGAGCCAGATGTAATAGATTTAGTAATTCAGACTTGTGAAAAAATAATAAATAAAGAATTAGATGAAAAAGAGACTATAATAGATGTAATTATTAAAGGAATAAACAGTTTAAATAGTAAAGATAGTTTAGTAATTAGAGTATCAAAGGAAGATTTCAATACAGCTTTTGAATCAAGGCAACAAATACTTGCAAAAGCAAGCTTGATCGAAGATGTAGATATTAAGTTAGACGCTAACTTAATAAAGGGAGACTGTATAATAGAGTCTTCTCAAGGAAATGCAGATGTAAGTGTTGGGTTACAAGTAGAAGAGATGAAAAAAATGATAAAAGGCTTACTAAATGGTGAGTGATGTTATGGATAAAATAAATATAAAAAAATACATAAATGCTGTTAGCAATAATGACTTTATAAGATATAGTGGAAATATTACTAAAGTTACTGGATTAACTATAGAGTCTCAAGGCCCGTTTGCTAGCATAGGAGAACTATGCTACATATATCCGTTTAATAAATGTGAACCAGTTTCAGCAGAAGTTGTAGGATTTAAAGATGGAAAAATACTACTGATGCCATTTGGAGAAATGGAGGGAATGGGGCCAGGTAGTACTGTAGTTGCTAGTGGACACTCACTAAGGGTAAATGTTGGTGAAGAATTAGTTGGGAGAATATTAGATGGACTCGGAAACCCAATAGATGGGAAAGGTCCAATAAAAACTGATAAATATTACTCAGTATCTAACTCTCCTCCTAATCCACTTAATAGAAAAAAGATTTCAGAAGTATTGCCTCTTGGAGTTAAAGCTATAGATGGATTACTAACGTGCGGAAAAGGACAAAGGGTAGGAATCTTTGCAGGAAGTGGTGTTGGAAAAAGTACTCTTATGGGTATGATAGCTAGAAATGCAGAGGCAGATATAAATGTTATAGGTCTGATAGGAGAAAGGGGAAGAGAAGTTAGAGAATTCATAGAAAATGACTTAAGAGAAGAAGGACTAAAAAAATCAATAGTAGTAGTAGCAACCTCAGATCAGCCTGCTTTGGTCAGAATGAAAGGAGCACTACTTACAACTGCTATTGCTGAATACTTTAGAGATAGAGGTAATAATGTAATGATGTTAATGGATTCTTTGACGAGATTTGCAATGGCACAAAGAGAGATTGGACTAGCAATAGGTGAACCTCCTGTAACAAGGGGATATACACCTTCAGTGTTCTCTATATTTCCTAAGTTACTAGAAAGAGCAGGAGCTTCTGACAAAGGAACTATAACAGGATTATATACAGTATTAGTAGATGGTGATGATATGAATGAGCCAATTACAGATACGGTAAGGGGTATATTAGATGGACATATAGTGTTATCTAGAAAACTTGCAAGTCAAAATCATTATCCAGCAATAGATGTACTGCAAAGTGTAAGTAGGGTAATGTCAAATATATGTACTAAAGAACATGTGATATTGTCAAACCAAATTAAAGATATACTAGCAACCTATAGAGAATCAGAAGATTTAATAAATATAGGAGCATATAAGAAAGGTTCAAATAAAAAAATAGACAATGCAATTGAAGTTATAGATGAAGTACAAAACTTTTTAAAACAGGGGATACTTGATAAGTATAACTTTGAGGAAACTTGTAATATCTTAGGAAGTTTGATGAATAACAACTAATCTATTAGGAGGCTGGTTATTTGGTAAAGTTTAACTTTAGATTAGAAAAGGTACTAGAATATAAACAAACTGTTGAAGACATAAAGAAATCAGAATATGGAAAAGTAAAACAACAGTTAGAAACTGAAAAAGATAAATTAGAAAAAATAGTATCGTATAAAGAAACTATGAAGAGAAAGAGAGATGAATTGGTTCAAAGAAAAACTACTGTTAATGAGCTAAAAATATATAATTCTTTTTTAAATGATATAACAACAAAAATAATAGCTCAAAGTGATGTAGTAGAGAGAACTGAAGAGAACGTAAATATTGCTAGAGATAAATTAGTAGAGTCAACTAAGGAAAAGAAAATATTACAGAACTTAAAATCAAGAGATTTTGACATATATCAATACGACTTAAAAAGAGAAGAAGACAAACTTAATGATCAATTTGTAAGTTATAGTAGTTCTACTAATATAGTGGGGGAATAATATGCCAAGTGAAAATGAAAGAATTACTAAAAGACCTTTTAAAATTAAATCTATATTATTAACGGTATTCATTTTAATACCTCTAGCTATTATGACTTTATTATATTTTGCTAGTGATACATTTAGAGATAAGGCTAATGGTGTATTAAAAAATGCACCTATTATAGGGGGGATAATAAGTAAATATCCTACTAAGACAGAAGTAAATGATAAAGAACTATCTATAGCTAGATATTATATAGAAGAACTTGATAAAGAAAGTGCAGCAGACAAATTATACATAATAAAGAAAGATGACGCAAAAGTATATGACACTATAATAAAAAAAATGAATACAGTATCTTCTAAAAAGACACAAGATATAGTTAAAGAAATTAGAAATCTTGAATTAAGAAAAGATTTAGTATCAACTTTATATGAAGAAATTCAAACAGAAAAAGATAAAAAGGTAAAGGCAAAAGCTTCTAATTTAGAAAGTATGGGAACTAGAGCTGCTATCCATGAAATAATGGATCGGACAAGCATAGAAGAAGGTGAGCTTGAAAAGATATTTACATATTTAAGTAACAATGCAGCTGTTGAAATATTACATTATATAGATGGTGGTACAAGAAGCGAAATAATGTATAAATTATCCAATATAGATATGAAAAGAAAAAATGAGTTACAAGGTCTATTAAATGAAAAGAGAAGAAAAGAAGAAGAATTAGAAATATCAGCTCAAAATTTAGCTAAAGTTTATGGCGTAAAGGATCCTATAAAAGCTTCAGAAGAAATAGCAAATACTGAAAAGTTATCTATGGATGTACTTACAAGATTATATATGAACTTAGACCCTAAAAAGTCAGCTGAGATACTAGTTCATTCTAAAGATGAAAAATTTAATAATGAATTATTTGAGTCAATTATAAGCTTAGAAGAATTAAGGGGAGTAGATCAGTCTGTTACCGTAGATATAACAAATGTGATGAATTTTTTACAAGATTACAATAAAAAAATAGATGATTTAGTAGTTCTATATGAAAAAATGACTCCAGATAATGCAGCTAAAGCTATAGAAAAGTTATTAGAAAATAAACAAGAGGTGACTGTGTTTAGTATTAAAGAAGAAAGCGGTTATAAACTTTCTGACCATAAAATAGCAATGGAAATTCTTAAGAAAATGAAAAAACCAAAAGTATCAAAGATATTAGGAAATTTAGAACCTGCAAAAGTAGCGCAGATAACTAGAGTGTTAGCTATAGAATAGCATTTGAAAGGAGGTGAAATAAGATGATAAGTCAAGGTGTAAATATGTTTTTTAAAGATTCAGGGACTACAGTAAATTCTAACTCAAAGCAAAGTACAAGAGACTTTAAAGATGGATTTAACAAAATATTAGAGCAAAAAAGAAACAATGAATTGGGAAACAATAAAAATAAGAGTAATGCAGGATCAGTAGCTCAAATAAGTAGACCAATTATAAAAGATGAATCTAAAATAAATGACGTGAGACAGGAGTCGAATAATAACAACAACATATCAGCTACTACTGAAACAACTAACAAGACAATCACGCAAAACATAAATAAAGTAGATTCATCAAACAATGAAATATTAGAAGATTCAGAAGTTGAAGAAATAATTAAAAGTATTGAAAATTTAAAATATTTTGCTCAAATTCTTATAGACTTTATTAGAAACCAAACAAATTTAGAAGTAGATAAAGAACAATCTGATGATAGCCAGCTAAATATTGATTTATTAAAAGACATTGACTTTGAAAAAATCAATATATCTGCTTTAAATATTACACAAGAACAAGTTAATGAATTAAGTAAATTGTTCAATGAGAGTTTTAAAAAGCTATTAAATGAATTTAAAAATCTTAGTGATAGTACAGAAATAAAGTCTCTTGAAGATGGTATAAAGATTTTAGAAAAGTTGGAATTGAAGTTACAAGATGTACTATCAGAAAAAGATGGACTAAATATAGAACAAGAAGAAGTCTTGAAGGAGTTTAAATCAGCTTTAGAAGAAGCATTAGGAAAAGAAGCTAAAAATACTGAGTCAAATGAAAAAACAGAAAATGATGGTAGAAATATCAGTGTCAAAAATAAAGAAGCTAATGTAACACAAATAGCTGAAGAACTTGAAGATACAAATAAAAAAACAACTAATATTTTTAAAAATACTGATTCAGAAGATACTGATAATCTAAATGTTAAGGACATAGTAAAAGATACTATAACAAAAGTTGTATCATCAGATGAAGGGGAGACAGTAAAAGTTACTGTTGAAAAAAACAATTCTAACAATCAAGTTATAATTGGAGAAGTTGTAAAAGAAGGAGAAGGAATACAGAATTTTAAACAAATTATAAGTAAAGCTACCTTGTTAAGAGATGATAATATTGAAATAAATCAAAATGACATCATAAACCAGATTACTGACAAGATGAAAGCAACTTATAATGACAAATTAAGAGAAATAAAAATTAACCTAAAACCAGAAAACCTAGGCGCTTTAACTATAAAAATATCTCTTGAAAGAGGAATAGTTAATGCTAGAGCAATAGTTGAGAACTATAATGTAAAGCAAATTATGGAATCAAACTTAGATCAACTTAAAGATAGTTTAAAGGGTCAAGGGATCAATTTTGATACGTTAGATGTGTATGTAGGACAAGACTCAGCATTTGAAAAACAAAGCTCTAATAATTGGAATCAGAATAAGAAAGTAAAAGTGAAAAAAAATAAAGTAGAATCACTAGAAGCGAATGAACTATATGAAAATTCTGAGGAAATATTAAGTCCACTAATATCTTCAGAATCAAGCTTAGACGTTACCGTATAGGAGGGAATAATATGTCATCATTAAATGGTATTAATAATAATCAACCAGTTTATAAATTTGAAAATGAAAAAAATAATGAGAAAACTGGGAAAGATAATGGACTTGGGAAGGATGCTTTCCTTCAGATATTAGTTACACAACTTAGAAATCAAGATCCACTAAGTCCTATGGAAGATAAGGATTTTATAGCTCAAATGGCTCAATTTAGTACATTAGAACAAATACAAAACTTGGACTCGCATCTTCAATTATCGCAATTAGGAATAAAATTAACAATAGATGATGCCATCAAAAAGCTTGCAGAAAATCAATCAAAAATAGTAGATTCATTAAATTCTATACAGAAAGCTTTGGATGCATATGGCAAAGGAGAAAAGCCTGAGGAAACAAAGCCAGAAACACCAGATAAACCTGAAAATACTACGGAGTGATAAAAGTGAATAAGATAAACTTGCATCAAGTAAGTATTAATAGCTTAATAAAAAACAATGTACACAAAAATAAAATTAATAATACTTTAACTAATAATTTATCAAATGATTTTGAAAGTTTTCTAAATGATGCTCAAAGAAGTAATAGTGTAAAGTTTTCAAAACATGCTAAGGAAAGAATAGATAGCAGAAATATATCTTTTAATAATGAAGACATGAATAAAATAGAAGATGCTATTAATAAAGCAGAAAAAAAAGGTGTAAAAGAGGTTCTTATAATAAAAAAAGATATAGCTCTTATAGCAAGTACTAAAAATAAAACTATAATAACTACTATTACTTCGGAAAATTTAAAAGAAAATTTATTTACCAATATAGATGGAGCTGTAATTATATAGCTGGACCTTTAACAAGGAGGCTATGTATGTTTGAATGATGGATAACATACTAAAGCTCTTAAAAAAAGATAGGAGGTCAACAAATGTTAAGATCAATGTATACTGGAGTATCAGGATTAAGAACTCACCAACTTAAGATGGATGTTATAGGAAACAATATAGCAAATGTTAATACAGTTGGATTTAAAAAAGGAAAAGTTACTTTCCAAGAAGTATTTTATCAAACTTTAAAAGGCGCATCAGGAGGTCAAGGTGGAAAAGGAGGTACTAATCCTCAACAAGTAGGATTAGGGGTTGATGTTGGAGCAATAAGTACTGTTCATACACAAGGACCAGCTCAAAGGACAGATGATGGACTAGATATAATGATAAATGGAGATGGATTCTTTGTAGTATCAGATGATCCTAATTTTTTAAATAGATACTTTACAAGAGCAGGAAACTTCCAATTTGATGGTGATGGATATTTAACAACTGCTGAGGGATTAAAGGTATTAGGATATACAGCTGATGATAATGGGAATATTTCTAGTCAAATAGGAGACATAAGAATAGATAAGACAGATACTGTACCACCACAAGCTAGTACAAAAATAAATTTTGGAGGAAACTTAAAAGCTAGTACTGAAATAGATAAGCCTTTCAAAATGGACACAGATATATTTGATAGCTTAGGTAACAAATATACTGTGGAGTTTAACGTTACTAAAAAAGTAGCTGAAGATGACGGTAACACATGGAATGTATCCATTTCAGGTATAAAAGATAGCAATGGCAATATTGTAGAAGGATCAGATGGAATAAATTTTGACCAAGAAATTTCTTTTGATAAAGATGGTAAAATAACAGGAACTACAGATGCAAGTTTTAACATAGGAGACATTATTAAGGGAGCAAACATTGGTGACAATGGAGAAATAAAAATAGATTTTAGTGGACTTACTCAGTATGGGGCAGAAATGGATGCTAAGCCATATAGGGGAGATGGTTATGGATCAGGAAAAGTTGATGGAGTAGCTATAGATCCAAAAGGAGTTGTAGAAGTAGTTTATACAAATGGTGAAAGAAAGGCAATTGGACAAATTGTTCTCGCAAAGTTTGATAATAATCCAGGTCTTGAAAAAATTGGTGGAAATTTATTCAGAGATACTAGAAACTCTGGAGAACCAAACATAGTAGGTGCAGGTAGCGGAGGAACTGGTAGTACAGATGCTGGAAGACTAGAGATGTCAAATGTAGACTTATCACAAGAATTTACTGAAATGATAACTACACAAAGAGGTTTCCAAGCAAACTCTAGAATAATAACAACTAGTGATGAGATGTTACAAGAGTTAGTAAATCTTAAAAGATAGCACATAAACTAATAGTTCTGGATAGTATGTACTATCCGGAACTGTTAAAAAAGGGTGATTATTTATGATAAGAGTAAAAAGGTTAAATGATAAAGAGTTTGTTGTTAACTGCGATTTAATAGAATTTATAGAGGAAACACCAGATGTAGTTATAACTCTTACTACAGGTAAAAAAATAGTAGTAAAAGATACAATAGAGGAGGTTATTGAGAAAGTCATTGAATACAAAAACCAAATATTTATACATAGTGAGATTTTAGGAAAAGAGGTGTAGCTAATGGACATAGTAACACTAATTGGACTTGTAGCAGGAACAGGATTTGTTCTATTTGGAATTTTATCATCAGGTTCAATTATGAACTTTTATGATTTTGCATCTATTTTAATAGTACTTGGTGGAACAATAGGGTCTACTCTTATAAGTTATCATGGTAAGAAGCTTAAAAAGGCATTACAAATAACTAAAATAGCTTTTACAACTAGAAAAGAGTTACCAACAAAAACTATAGATGACCTTATTAATCTATCTAATATTGCTAGAAGAGAAGGACTACTTGCATTAGAGGAAGCTTCTCAAAAAATAGATGATGAATTTCTTAAAAAAGGAATAATGCTTATAGTAGATGGTACAGATCCAGAATTAGTAAGAAATATCTTAGAAACAGAGTTGACTTTCTTAGAAGAAAGACATTCTGAGGGACAAGGACTATTTGAACTGTTAGGAACATTTGCTCCAGCATACGGGATGGTAGGTACACTTATAGGACTTATAAACATGCTAAAAACTTTAGAGGATCCTAGTACTGTTGGACCACAGATGTCAGTAGCTTTAGTAACTACTTTCTATGGATCTGTTTTAGCTAACTTGTTCTTCTTACCTATAGCTAATAAGCTAAAAGTAAGGAGTAAAGAAGAGATACTTTTAAAGGAAATTGTAGTAGAAGGGTTACTTTCTATTCAAGCAGGTGAAAACCCTAGAATAATAGAAGAAAAACTTAAAACATTCCTATCTCCTGAATTAAGGACTGGATTTAAAAATGTAGCTGGAGGAGAGGAAGCATAATGAGAAGAAAAAGGAATCAAGAAGAAAAAAAGAATACTAGTGAATGGATTGTTACATATAGTGATTTGGTTACACTTCTTCTTTGCTTCTTCGTTTTGTTGTTCTCATTTTCTAGTATAGATGCTCAGAAGTTTAAAGCCATTATGAATTCATTTCAAGGATCTACTGGTGTTATGCCTGGTGGCAAGTCAATGGAAGATACTTCTTTTATAAATAAAGGAGGTATGACAGATGAGGAAGTTAAAGAAATGGAGAATTTAGCTAAACTAGAAGGAATAGTAAAAGACTACAGTGAGGAGAAAGGATTTGATAATAAGTTAACTGCAAAAATTGATGAAAGAGGTCTAGTTATTAGGATGTTAGATAACATGTTTTTTGACTCTGGTAAAGCAGAAATAAAGCCAGAAACAATAGAAGTGTTAAATTTTGTTGGAGAGATATTAAGGAAGGAGGAATTCAAAGAAAATCATATAAAAATAGAAGGACATACAGACTCAGATGCTATCGTAAAGAATAAAAATTATCCTACTAACTGGGAGTTGTCAGCTACTAGGGCAACGAATGTACTAAGATATTTAGTTGAAAATGAACAAATAGATGGCAACAGAATTTCATCTGCTGGATATAGTTATTATAGACCAGTAACTACAAATGATAGTCCAGAAAACAAGGCAAAAAATAGAAGGGTAGATTTAGTTATTTTAAAATCAATGTATAGTGAAACTGAACCAAAAGCTAATTAAAAAGGAGCATGAGAAATGAGCACTAAAAAAGTCTTAATGATAGGTATATTTTCATTTCTTTCAATAGTAGTATTAGTATTTGGAGCTATATTTGGAATACAAATGTCCAAAGATAAGTCATCTAAAGATATGGCTTATGAAGCTAGCAGTGACTCTTTATATGAGTTTAATATAGGTGAAATGTATTGTAACTTATCAGAGAGTAAAAGAATAATTAAAATAAATACTACTATTGAAACAACAAATGAAAAACTTGTTAAATCACTAGAAAAGAAAAGCTTTATAATTAAAGATGAAATAAACAAAATTTTAAGAAATAAAAAAGAAGAAGATATAGAAGGTAGTAAAGGACAGCAAGATCTTCAAAAAGAAATATTAAGTAAGATAAATGAAGCATTTAATACAAAAAGTATAGTAAATATTTATTTTGACGAATTTATAGTACAGTAGGGAGGTAACCATATTGACTGAGGTTCTATCACAAAATGAAATAGATGCCCTACTCAATGCATTAAGTTCTGGAGAAGTGGATGTTAAAGATATAAAAGAGGAAAGTGATGAAAAGAGAATAAGAAATTATGACTTCAGAAATCCTCAAAAAATAGCTAAAGATCAGTTAAGAACACTAGAAATTATGCATGAAAATTTAGCTAGACTTCTTCAGACTTTTTTATCAGGATATTTGAGGGCTCCTGTAAAAATTTCAGTATTAACAGTAGATCAATATGCATATAGTGAATTTAGTAATGCTATTTCAAATCCGGCATTCATAAGTGTAGTAAATTTTGATCCTTTAAGTGGGCAAATTGTTTTAGATACTTCACCCAATATTGCTTTTACAATAATAGATAGACTATTAGGTGGAAATGGAGATCAAGTAGGAGAAGCAAGAAGTTTTACTGAAATTGAACTTATTTTATTAAGAAGAGTTATGACTAGAGTAGTAGATTTAATAGCTCAAGCTTGGGATAATGTTATTATTTTAAATCCTTCACTTGAAAAAATAGAAACTAATTCACAATTTGCTCAAATAGTTTCACCGAATGAAACTATAACTCTTATAACTATGAACATGACAATTGGAGAAACAGAAGGAATGATAAACGTCTGTATACCTCATTTAGTTATAGAACCTATACTAAATAAATTAAGTACAAAGCTATGGTTTTCTTCAACTAATAGAGGAACAACAGAAAAAGATAAAGAAGCATTACAAAAAAGAATAAGAAATACATATGTTCCTATAAATGCAGAATTGAGTTCTACAACTCTAACTGTAGGAGAACTATTAGATTTACAAATAGGTGATGTCATTAAACTTAGTGATACATCAAGTGATGAAGTAAAAATCAATATAGGACCATATAAAAAGTTCTATGGTAAACCTGGAACTAATAAAAATAGAATGGCAGTAAAAATTACTAGAGCATATAAGGATGGTGATGAATCAGATGACTGATAAATTACTAAACCAAGACGAGATAGATGTACTACTAGGTGATAATTCTCAAGAATCTGAGGAAGTAGAAATATTAAGTGATATAGAAAAAGACGCACTTGGAGAGATAGGAAACATAAGTATGGGGACAGCTGCAACAACCCTATTTACTTTATTGGGACAAAAAGTAACAATAACTACTCCAAGGGTAACTGTTACAACTATAAAAGAATTAGGTGAATTATATAATATACCATTTGTAGCTATAGACGTTAGATACAAAATGGGATTAGAAGGTATGAATCTTCTAATAATGAAAATAGAAGACGTTAAAATTATAGCCGATTTAATGATGGGTGGAGAAGGAAGAGATGTTTCAGGAGATATTACTGAAATAGATTTAAGTGCTATAGGAGAAGCTATGAATCAAATGGTAGGTTCAGGATGCACCTCTCTATCAGAAATGTTTGGAACGATGATAGATATTGAACCTCCAAGATCTTTTGAAATTAGTCTACAAGATAATAAACTCGATATATTTGAATCAGAAGAAAAAATTGTAAAGGTTTCATTTAGAATGGTAGTTGGAGACCTTATAGATAGTGAAATGATGCAACTTATTCCTTTGAATTTTGCTCAAGAAATGGTAACAAAACTATTAAAAGCTGATGGTGATAAAATTGAGAGTAATAAATCAGAAGGTGCTAATATGAATAATAATGATAATGAAATAAAAAATAAAACTGAATATAAAGAAGTAAGTTCAGGTAATATGCAAAATATTGCTCAAAATAGCGAAATACATAGAAAAATGCAACAAGAAACTGTTACTGTTAAAAATCTGGAATTTGAACAATTTGAAAATATTGAAGAGCCTAAATATAATGAGAGTATTGACATTATACAAGAAATTCCAGTGGAAATAACTGTACAACTTGGAAGGACTATGAGGAAAATTGGCGAAATATTAGAGTATGGTCCAGGAACTATTATTGAATTAGACAAAGTTCTTGGAGAACCATTAGACGTATTCGCTAATGGAAAATTTATAGCAAAAGGAGAGGTTGTAGTAATTGAAGATAATTTTGGAGTTAGAATAACAGAAATAGTTAGTCCATCAAAAAGAATTAATAGAAAATAAAAGGAGGATTATATATGGCAAACAGAATTTTAGTAGTTGATGATGCTGCTTTCATGAGAATGATGATTAAAGATATTTTGACTAAAAATGGCTTTGATGTAGTCGGAGAAGCTGAAAATGGAGCTAAAGCAATTGAAAAATATAAAGAACTAAAGCCTGACTTAGTTATAATGGACATAACTATGCCAGAAGTAGATGGAATTCAAGCTGTAAAAGAAATAAAAACAATAGATAATAATGCCAAAATAATAATGTGTTCTGCTATGGGACAACAGGCTATGGTAATTGAATCCATACAAGCTGGTGCTAAAGACTTTATAGTAAAGCCGTTCCAAGCTGATAGAGTCGTAGAAGCTATAAAAAAAGTACTTGGATAAAAACTTTATGGAAAAGGTGTTAATGTGAGAAAGAACACCATTGTTTTGGCTATAAATTTAGTTACAATGTTATGTGTAAATAATATATCATTTGCCTTTAGTAAAGAAACTAATACTGATTCGAGTATATTTCTAGCTTTTTTCAAGATTATAGGGCTACTAATTGTATTTGGAATAATAATATTACTTACATTTTATTGTACTAAATTTATAGCTCAAAAAACGAACTATTTAGCAAAAAGTAAAAATATAGAACTACTAGACTCTATTAGCTTAGATGGAAATGGCGGCACAAAAATATCTATTATAAAAATACAAAATTATATCTATGTACTACTAGTAGGAAATAATACTTCTACTTTAATAGATAAGTTTCATGAAGATGATATATCAATTGAAAGTATAAGAAATAAGAACATAAATACAAATAAAAATTTTGATAAGTATCTTGAAGCGTTAATGAATAAAGATAAAATTAATGAAATGAGTAACAAACTTAAAAATTTAAAAACTACATTAGTATCAAAGACTAAAAAAGATAAGGATAACCCGTATGATAAGGAATGAGACTATGAAAAAAATATGGAAAATAATTATCATATCAACATTAATTTTTTTTACTTTAGGAAATTTAGGGTTTGCACAAAGTGATTTGTCTTTGTTTGGAAAAACTATAGAAATTAAGGATGCTGGTAATCCAGGAAGTTATACTACAAGTATTCAATTATTAATATTATTTACTATTTTAACTCTTGCACCAACCATTTTAATAATGATGACTAGTTTTACTAGAATTATTATAGTATTATCTTTTACTAGAAACTCATTAGGAACTCAACAGATACCTCCTAATCAGGTTTTAATTGGACTAGCTTTATTTTTAACCTTATTTATTATGGCACCTATTGGAAGTCAAATAAATAAAGAGGCTATACAGCCATATATGAAAGAGGAAATTACACAAGATCAAGCATTAGAAAAAGCTATGAATCCAATTAGAAAGTTTATGTTTAAGCAAACAAAAGAAAAGGATATGGCTCTTTTTCTTAAAGTTGCTAAAATAAAAAATGTTGAAAAGCTAGATCAAATACCTACAAAAGTGTTAATACCAGCATTTGTGATAAGTGAACTGAAAGCTGCATTTCAAATAGGATTTATAATATTCATTCCATTTTTAGTTATTGACATGGTAGTTGCAAGTACACTCATGTCTATGGGGATGATGATGCTACCACCAGTAATGATATCCTTACCATTTAAAATACTACTTTTTATAATGGTAGATGGTTGGAATCTTATAATAGGACAATTAATTACAAGCTTTAAGTAGCTAAGGAGAGATATTTTATGAGTCAAGGAGATGTTTTAAATATTGCGCAACAGGCTATGACAACTATACTTATGGTATCTGCACCTATGCTAGGAATTGGATTATTGGTAGGGCTAATAGTCAGTATATTTCAAGCTACTACCCAAATTCAAGAAGCAACTTTAGCATTTGTTCCTAAAATAGTTGCTGTTTTAGTATCTTTCTTAATATTTGGACCATGGATGTTAAGAGTAGTAATAGAATTTACCCAAAATCTTTTCATGGCTATGAATAGTTATCTTAAATAATTAGATGGTGACGAATTATGGAAAATACTATATTAGATATTTTAATGAATAAATATCAGGTTTTTATATTTATATTAATTAGAACAACAGGAATATTTATAATATCTCCTATATTTAGCAGAAATAATATTCCTAATATATTAAAAATAGGATTTTCTTTTATAATGTCTATTATATTAGTTAATGTTGTCAATGTTGAGCAAACTATTTTTAATGATTTAGAGTTTCTTATTGTATGCACTAAAGAGCTTGTAATTGGCTTAATGATAGGGTTTATATCATATTTGTTTTTTACATTGTTTTATTTATCTGGACAAATTATTGACATGCAAGTTGGATTTAGTATGGTTAATGTATTAGATCCTCAAAGTAATACCCAAGTACCTATAATGGGAAACTTTTATTACATGTTAGCAACTGTAATATTTTTAATAGTAAATGGACATCACTTTTTAATAGAAGCCTTAGTAAAATCATATGAGTATGTTGGAATAGGAACAGCTATATTCAACGATAATCTATTAAAACAGTTTATATTTATTATAGGAAAAATATTTATTATAGCATTTAAAATTAGTAGCCCTATACTAGTTACAATAATTTTAGTAGATGCTTTATTAGGTATACTAGCTAGGACTATGCCTCAAATGAATGTTTTTATAGTTGGATTGCCATTAAAGATAATTATAGGTATTTCCATTATAATAGCTTCATTACCTTTGTTCTTTACTGCTCTTCAACATATATTCAATAATATGTATGAGGAGATTTTTAACTTTTTAAAGGTAATACAAAAAGGATGGTAGATGTGAGCTTGGACTTTAAAATAAATCTTCAGCTATTTTCAGAAGAGAAAACAGAAAAGGCTACTCCAAAAAGAAGAAGAGAAGCAAGAGAAAAAGGACAAGTATTACAAAGTAGAGAAATAAACTCAGCAATAATACTAATATTTGTCTTTTTAGCACTAAAGATGTTTGGATATGGCATACTAAATAAAACTATGGCTTTTACAGTAAATACAATTAAAGACTATGCTTCAGGATCAGGTACTATCACAATGACTGAAGTAAGTAATATAATGCTCAAATCCGTTGTAACACTATTCATTATAGTAGGACCTATAGCTTTAGTTGCACTTGTAGTAGGAGTAGCAACTAGCTATATGCAGGTAGGATTTTTATTTACTATGAAATCAATAGAATTTAAATTAAGTAAACTAAATCCTATAGAAGGATTTAAGAGATTGTTTTCTAAGAGGTCTATCGTAGAATTAATAAAATCTTTTATAAAAATTTTCTTAATAGGATATGTAATATATTCTTATGGTATTAAACAAGTAGTTAAAATTTTAAATTTAATGGATAATAATGTTCAAGGAATTACAAAATATCTTGGGGATACAGTAACTAATGTGGCATTTAGAGCCGGTGGAGTTCTTGTAGTGTTGGCAGCTTTTGATTACCTATATCAATGGTGGGACTATGAAAAAAACCTTAAGATGAGTAAACAAGAAATAAAAGAAGAGTTCAAACAAACAGACGGAAATCCTCAAATTAAATCTAAGATAAAAGAAAAACAAAGACAAATAGCTATGAGAAGAATGATGCAAGATGTCCCTAAAGCAGATGTTATAATCACAAACCCAACTCATTATGCAGTTGCATTAAAATATGATAAAGATCTTTACGATGCTCCATATGTTTTAGCAAAAGGACAGGATCTTGTAGCTCAAAAAATAAAAGATATAGCTAATGATAATTCTATACCTATTGTAGAAGACAAACCTTTAGCCAGAACTTTACATGCAACAGCTGATATAGGACAAGTTATACCAGAAGAGTTATATCAAACAGTTGCTGAAGTATTGGCTTATGTATATAGCTTAAAATCATAAAAGGAGGATTGCTATTGTCATGAAATTTGGAGATATTAGTATTGCAATTGCTGTTATTGGCATAATAGTAATGATAATAATACCTATACCTTTAGGTGCATTAGATATATTTTTAAGTCTTAATATAGCCCTTGGTTTATTAATATTACTTATATCAATGTATACTAAAGATGCACTCCAATTTTCAATATTTCCATCGTTATTGTTGCTTACAACCTTATTTAGGTTAGCCCTTAACATATCTACTACTAGATACATATTAAAAGATGGTAATGCTGGAAGTGTTATTGAAACATTTGGAAACTTTGTTATACAGGGTAATATATTCGTAGGATTAGTAATCTTTTTAATTATAGTTATTATTAACTTTATAGTAATTACAAAAGGTTCAGAAAGGGTTGCAGAAGTAGCTGCTAGATTTACACTTGATGCTATGCCAGGTAAGCAAATGGCTATAGATGCTGATCTCAATTCAGGCTTAATAACAGAACAAGAAGCAAAAATAAGAAGAAAAGAAATTCAACAACAAGCAGATTTTTATGGAGCTATGGATGGAGCAAGTAAGTTCGTAAAAGGAGATGCTATAGCAGGGATTATAATTACAATTATAAACCTTACAGCTGGTATAGGTATAGGGGTTATAGGAAGAGGTCTTACAGTGGGAGAAGCAGTATCAAGTTATGCTTTATTAACTGTAGGTGATGGACTAGTTAGCCAGATACCTGCATTATTAATTTCTACTGCTACAGGTCTTGTAGTAACAAGAGCTGCTTCAGAAGCAAATTTAGGACAAGACTTATTAGGACAGTTATTTGGGAATAATCCTAAATTAATGTTCATTATAGGGGGAGTTTTAATATTCTTAGGATGGTTAACTCCACTACCATCAATACCTTATACAATACTTGCATTAATATTCTTGATAACAGGATTTATAATGAGTTCAACTATTAAGAAAACTGAAGAAGAAGAACAAGAAATAGCTGAGGTTTCAGAAGTAGAAGAAATCAGAAAACCAGAAAACGTTATGAATCTATTAAAGGTAGAAGAATTAGAGTTAGAATTTGGATATGGAATAATTCCTCTTGCCGATGCTAATCAAGGGGGAGACTTATTAGATAGAATAGTTATGATTAGAAGACAATTGGCAATAGAACTAGGTATGGTAGTTCCAATGGTAAGACTTAGAGACAACATACAACTAAATCCAAATGAATATGTGATAAAAATAAAGGGTGTTGAGGTATCAAAAGGAGAACTTCTTTTTGATCACTTTTTAGCAATGAATCCAGGGACTGCACAAACAGATTTAGAAGGTATTGATACTTTTGAACCTGCATTTGGACTTCCTGCAAAGTGGATACCTGAGCAAGACAGAGAAAAAGCTGAAATATTGGGATATACTGTTGTAGATCCACCTTCTATAATAGCTACACATTTGACAGAAGTTATAAAAAGTAATGCAAGTAGTTTACTAGGTAGACAAGATGTTAAGAGCTTAATTGATAATGTAAAAGAAGAACATCCAGCACTTGTAGATGAATTAGTTCCTAAACAACTTTCAATTGGAGAAATTCAAAAAGTGTTATCTAATCTATTAAAAGAACAGATTTCTATAAGGGACATGGTTTCTATATTAGAAACATTAGCTGATAATGTTCAAGTTACTAGAGATACTGATATGCTTACTGAATATGTAAGACAAAAATTATCAAGATATATAACTAAAAAATATGCAGATAACAACTACTTAAAAGTAATAACTTTAGATAGTGAGTTAGAACAATTAATAATGAACTCTGTAAATCAAACTGAAACAGGATCTTATTTATCTATAGAACCAAATAAAGCACAAGATATACTACATAGTACGTTAAAAAATGTTGAAAGACTTACATCTGTAGGATTGCAACCGATAGTTCTTACTGCACCAGTATTAAGAATTTATTTTAAAAGATTAACAGAACAAGCTATAAAGGACTTAATAGTGCTTTCATATAACGAAATAGAATCTAGTATAGAAGTGCAATCAATTGGGATGGTGGCCTTATAATGAAAGTAAAGAAATATGTTGGGAATACTACGCAAGAAGTTATGAATAAAATAAAAACAGAGCTTGGATCTAATGCTGTAATATTACATACAAAAAAGATTAGGAAACCAAGCTTCTTTGGGCTCTTCCATAAAGATTTAATAGAAATAGTGGCAGCTGTAGATGAAAAAAATAAAATAAAAAGTAAGGTAAAACAAAATAACATAAACAACAAATTAAATAATGGTATTAAGAATAATACTGAACAAAGTATCTCGGAAGAAATGAAAGAGCTTAAAAGTTCAATTAACTATATAGTTGAAAAGTTAAAGAATAAAGATTCAAATAATAACCTTGAAGAATTAGAGGAATTTTTAAAAATATTAAAAGATAATGGGGTAAGAGAAGAAATAGCTGTTGAGATTTTAGGAGAAATAAATAGTAGGTTAAATTTACAAGATAAGGATCACAAAACTATAAGTGAGATTATAAAGCATAATATAAAATCTTATCTAGGAGAACCATCTCCGATAAAATTTGATGGGGAGAAGAAAGTCATATTTTTTATTGGACCTACTGGAGTTGGCAAAACAACTACATTAGCTAAAATAGCAGCTAATTTTACATTAAATGAAGGTTGTGAAGTAGGTTTTATAACTGCAGATACATATAGAATAGGTGCTGTAGATCAGCTAAAAATTTATGCTGAAATTTTAGAAATACCTGTAAATACCATATATGAAATAAAAGGAATTTATGAAGCTTTATCGAATTTAAGAGATAAAGATATTATTTTGATAGACACTGCAGGAAGAAGTCATAAAAACAAGGAACAAATGGCAGAATTAAAAGATTTAATAAATACTGTAAAAAATAAAGAAGTTTATTTAATACTGAACTTAGGAACGGATATTAGTACTATTACTTCTATATTAAAGCAATATGAATTTATTCAAGACTATAAAATTATATTTACTAAAGTAGATGAGTGTGAAAATGTAGGAAATATATTAAATACTAAATACTATTCTAATAAACAATTATCTTACATAACAACTGGACAGAATGTTCCAGATGACATTGAAGTTGTTGATATAGAAAAAATAACAAAACTATTAGTTGGAGAAATAAAGTATGAATCATGATCAAGCTAAAAATTTGAGGGAACTAGTACAGCATAAAAAAAATGAGAGTAATGAAAAAAAATGTATGAATCCTAAAAAAATAATATTTACAGGTGTAAGTGAGGGAGTAGGAAATACTACTGCTATAGTTAATATTTCTCATATACTTAGTAACTTAGGGTATAAAGTTATAATATTAGATTGTAATTCAGGATTTATTACTACTGATACACTATTTAAAATAAGGCCTAATTATGATACAAGTTTACTTTTAACAGAAGACTATGAATTAAAAGATATTGTAACTAATGTAAATAAAAATATTGACGTAATTTATATTAGTAAAATTATAAGAGATGTTGAAAGATATACGAATAATCATAATATTTTAAATAGTAAGATAAATGAACTTTTAAATTATGCTGATTTTATTTTAATAGATATAGACTATAGTTTGTTAAATGAGAGAAGTTACTTGATAGATGATAAAAGTAACATAGTCATAACATGTAATCCTAATAATAAGAATTTAAAAGAGGCTTATTGTGCTATAAAGTATTTATTTTCAATTAACAACTATAAGACTTTAAGAATAATGTTTAATAGAGTAAAAGATTTTTCTATATTGACAGAGATATTTAATAGATTAGAATCAGCAACTGATCAATTTTTAGGAAAGCGTATCGAAAAAATTGGATATATGAGTAGTGACTTACAAATATTGAATCATTTAAAAGGCCAAAATTTAACTACATTAAATGATATAAGTTCTAAAACTATAGAAGAAGTAAGAAAAATTGTTGATAATATAGTGAAATTATAAATATTAATCTTATTAAAAAGTATTGGTATTAATAAATCCTGAATTATTATTAAGAGATTTATCATACGAATATATAGTAATAATACATAGCTAATATTTAAATAAATAACTAGAAAAGGACTGATAAATATGATTAATAAGATTAAATCAGTAGATGGAGAGATAAAGGCTAATAAAGATAACTTAGTAGCTATAGGTACTTCTACTGGTGGGCCAAAGGCATTACAGTCTATTATTCCTTTAATAAAAAAAGATATTAACTGTAGCATAGTTATAGTTCAACATATGCCAAAAGGATTCACAAAATCTTTGTCAGAAAGGTTAAATACAATTTCTAATATTACAGTAAAAGAGGCTGAACATGGAGAAATAGTGAAAAAAGGGTATTGCTATATAGCTCCTGGGGACTATCACATGAGTATAATAGAAAAAAATAAAAATATTTATATAAATCTAAGTAAAGAAAAGCCTGTATCAGGACATAGACCATCAGTTGATGTTATGATGCAATCCGTAGCTAAATTAAAAGATATAAACAAAATAGGAGTTATTTTAACTGGAATGGGTTCAGATGGAGCTAAAGGAATGAAAGAAATATTTGAAAGTGGAGGATATACTATAGCCCAAAATGAAGAGACTTGTGTTGTTTACGGAATGCCTAAATCTGCAATAAACATTGAAGTCATAAAGAAAATACTTCCATTAGATCAGATAGCTAGCGAAATAATGAATATACTGGGAGGATGATATTATGGATATGAATCAATACTTAGACATATTTATAGAAGAATCAAGAGAACATTTACAATATATGAATGAACACTTGCTTAGCTTAGAAAAAAATCCTAATGAAAAAAGTTTATTAAATGAAATTTTTAGAGTAGCACATACTTTAAAAGGTATGTCAGGAACTATGGGGTTTACAAGAATAGCTAATTTAACGCATGAAATGGAAAATTTATTGGATGCTCTTAGAAATGATAAAGTAGCAGCTAATAGTCATATAATAGACATATTATTTAGATGCTTTGATTCTTTAGATGAATATCTAAACAATATTATAGAAATGGGTCAAGAAGGAGAGCTAGATAGTACAGGACTAGTAGGAGAAATAAACAGTATATTAAATGGAGATATTGACTTACAACAAGCAAATGATAAAGAGCAAGATAAAGAAACACTTAAACTTGATGAATATACCATTAAAGCTATAAAATCTGGAAATGAAAATAATTTAAATGCTTATCAAATAAATGTAAAAATTAGTGAAGAATGTATGCTCAAATCTGCCAGGGCATTTATCGTATTTACTACATTAGAGGAAAGTTGTGAAATCCTCCATTCTAATCCACCTGCTGAAGATATAGAAGATGAAAAGTTCGACTTGGAATTTACATTAGTTGTAGTATCATCTGATGATAAAAAAGAAATAAGAGATAAGCTATTATCAATATCTGAAATAGCAAGTGTAGATATAGAAGAAGTAGAGATTACTTCACAATCATTTGATAATAATGAAAAAATGAAACAAGAAACAGCATCTATCGATGTTAAACCAACTGAGATAATTCAAGGTTCTAAGACTGCTACTCAAGATAAGAAAAAGAATATTACTAAATCTTCTAATAAAATAGGAAAAACAGTTAGGGTAGATATAGATAGGCTTGATAATTTAATGAATCTAGTAAGTGAGCTTATAATCATAAAAACTAGACTAGAAGATACAGGTAATACTCAAAAAGGAGATATGAATGAAGCTATAGAGTATCTTGAAAGAATTACTACAAGTTTGCATGATGCTGTTATGAAAGTAAGAATGGTTCCTATAGAAAGGGTATTTAACAGATTTCCAAGGATGGTTAGAGATTTAACTAAAGATCTTGGAAAAGATATAGAACTTGTAATGTCAGGAGAAGAAACAGAAGTTGATAGAACAATTATAGATGAAATTGGAGATCCTTTGATACATTTAATAAGAAACTCTATAGATCATGGAATAGAAAGTCCCGAAATAAGAGAACAACTAGGAAAAAATAAAACAGGTATATTAGATCTAAAGGCTTATGCAGATGGAAATAACGTTGTTATAGAGTTAGATGATGATGGAAGTGGTTTAAATTTAGAAAAGATAAAGAAAAAGGCAGTTGAAAGAGGATTAATTTCTGAGTATGAGTTAAATGAAATGTCGAAAGAAGATGCAATAGATTTACTGTTTAAACCTGGATTTAGTACAGCTGAAACTGTTTCTGATTTATCCGGCAGAGGCGTGGGACTTGATGTAGTTAAAACAAAGATAGAATCTATTAGTGGGAATGTAGAGGTTAAAACTGAACAAGGTATAGGTACTAAATTTATAATTAGACTTCCTTTAACTTTAGCTATTATCCAAGCCCTATTAATAAATATAGGAGAAGAGATATACGCAATACCTTTGAGTTCTATCAGTGAGATAAGTTCTATTAAAAATAACGAAATAAGAAAAATTCAAAATCAAGAAGTTGTACTATTTAGAAATAAAACTTTACCTATAATAAGGTTAAATAGTGTACTTGGCATAGAAGATAGTGAAGATGATGAAGAAAGAACTATAGTTATAGTTAGAAAAGGAGATAAAGAAGCAGGATTAATAATAGATAATTTAATAGGTCAACAGGAAATAGTTATAAAATCACTTGGCAAGTTTTTATCTGATATTCCTTACTTGTCAGGAGCGACTATACTTGGAAATGGTAAAATATCATTAATATTAGATGTTAACTCTTTATTTTAAAATAGGGGGAGAATTATGAGTTCGTTAAATAATGAAAATCAAGATTTAAAATATGTTATTTTTAAATTAGAAGAAGAATATTATGGTATAGATATAAATAATGTAATGTCAATTGAAAAGGCACAGGATTTTACAAGAGTTCCCAACTCTCCTAATTATATAAAAGGGGTTATAAACCTAAGAGGAGAAGTAATTCCAGTTATAGATTTAAGAAATAGATTTAGATTAAATGAAAAAGAAATAGATACTAACTCAAGAATAATAATAGTGTTTGTTAGTGAAATTCAGGTGGGGTTACTAGTGGATAGCTCTTCTGAGGTTATGACTTTTACTGAAGATGAAATAGATAGCGCTCCTAGTATAAAAGAAAATATTTCGGAAAACTTCATAAAATCAATTGGGAAAAAAGATAACAAACTCATTGTACTTTTAAATTTAGAGAATGTAGTTGGGATTGATGTTAGTGAATGAAATTGCTAAAGGTGTGATATAGATTGTTAATAGATACGTTGAATAATGTATTATTAGATGTTTTAAAGGAATTAGGTAATATAGGTTCGGGCAATGCTGCAACTGCTCTTGCTACAATAATTAATCGTAAGATAGATATGGATGTACCTCAAGTTAAGATACTAGAGTTTAAAGAGGTATCCAACATATTAGGTGATAGTGAAAAACCTGTAGTTGGAATATACTTTGGTATGGAAGGTGACATAGAAGGTAATATGATGTTTATTCTTGATTTACAATCAGCAAAAAATCTTGTAAATATGTTATATGGAAGTTCAAACGACGACAGAGATTTGAATGATATGGACATATCTGCTTTATCTGAAGTAGGGAATATCATTTCTAGCTCTTATATAAATTCTTTGAGTGCTTTAACAGGGCTTACTCTTAAAATTACTATACCTTCTGTATGTATTGATATGGCAGGAGCTATATTAAGTGTTCCAGCTGTTCAATTTGGACAGATGGGAGATCATGTAATATTTATAGAGACTCAATTTGAAGAAGATAATAATAAAATAACTGGGGATCTATTTTTAATACCTGAAATTTCATCTTTTGATAAATTATTAAAAAGCTTAGGGGTAGTACAATAATGAAAGTGATAAAAGTAGGAATGGCAGATTATAAAACCACAAAATCACCAGGTATATTGGTAACATTGGGATTAGGGTCATGTGTTGGAATAGCTTTGTATGATAGAAACACCAAGATAGCAGGGCTAGCTCATATCATGTTACCATCTAGTTTAGAAATAAAAAATAATTCAAATAAGGCAAAGTTTGCAGATACTGCAATAAATGAACTGATCAAAGAAATGATATCACTTGGAGCAACAAAAAGAAATATTGTAGCTAAATTAGCAGGCGGATCTCAGATGTTTTCTTTTTCTTCAAAAAACGACATTTTGAGAATCGGGGAAAGAAACGTACAAGCTTCTAAAAATGGTATTTTAGAACATAAGATACCTATTATTAGTGAAGACACCGGAGGAAACTTTGGAAGAACTATAGAATTAAATTCTCAAGATGGTAGTCTACTTATAAAAACTATAGGGCATGGGATTAAAACAATATAAATAATATGGGAACACCTTGCTGGAGGTGGTAAAATGACTACAGAAGAACTATGGAAAATGTATAAGGAAACTAACGAACAAAAATATAAGCAGGACTTGATTGTTAAATATGTATCTCTAGTGAAAATAATAGCAGGTAGAATGTATAATTTTTATGCAGGTAATATTGAATATGATGATTTATTGGGATTTGGAGTATTTGGACTTATAGACGCCATAGAGAAATTTGACTTAACAAGAGACTTAAAATTTGAAACTTATGCTCAAATAAGGATAAGAGGTGCTATTATTGACAATTTAAGGAAATTGGATTGGGTTCCTAGGCGTATAAGAAAAAAGTCTAAAGAAATTGAGAAAGTCATAAATATATTAGAGAATAGGTTAGGTAGAAGTGTAACAAATCAGGAAATAGCTGATGAAATGAAAATAAGCTTAAAGGAAATAGAAGAAACTCTATCTGAAATATCTACACTTAATGTTATATCTCTAGAAGAAACTTTAACATCTAAAGGTGAAGCAAGTTTAGAGACTGGAACTTCAGATAATCCAGAAAAGGTTTATGAAAATAAAGAGATAAAGAAAGTATTATCTGAGACGATAAACTTATTAAGTGAAAGAGAAAAGCTTGTTGTATCTATGTACTATTTTAATGAATTGACTTATAAAGAAATAGGAACTGTATTAAATCTTTCTGAATCCAGAATATCTCAGATACATAGTAAGGCTATTATAACTATAAAAAATAGCTTAAACAAGCTAGGGATTCATAGTTATTAATTTTGATGGGGGTTATAAGTATGAAAGAGAACTATATTTTACTGGAGGGGAAGGACTTAGATGACTTGATAAAAGAGGGCTTAAATATACTTGGTAAAGACAAAGAAGAAGTAGATATAGAAGTTATAGAAAAAGGCAAAAAAGTATTGGGACTATTTTCTAAAAACTATAAGATAAAGTTAACTATTAAAGAAAAGTTATCTGAAGAACCTCAAGACAGTGATGCAGTAGCTTTAAAAGATATTAGTGATGAAGCAATAAAAGAAATTGAAGAAATAATGTATGATTTAAAAGATAGCATTGGATATTTTGAACTTAAATACAAAGAAGACGGCGTATATCTAATAGTGTATAACGGAGATACAATAAAAGTAAGTTATGATGATGTAATAAATCGGATAAAAAGAAAAGAAATACATAATTGTGACTACAATAAGATAAGAGAAGCAGTAGATAAAGCAGAGGAAATACAGGTTAAAATTGCACCAGCGCAAGAGGAAATATGTATAGATTCAGAGCTTATAATTGATATATCTTCTGATAAGATGGAAGCGTATATAACGCTGACATCTCCAGATGGTGGAAAAGAAATAAACTTTGCTGAAGGATTAACTTTAATTAAAGAGACAATAAAAATAGGATTAAACATTGAAGAAGTAGAAAAGGTATTTAAAGATAAGGTCTATAATCAAAAAATTATGATAGCACATGGGATGTATCCAATAGATGGAGTGGATGGATATGTTGACTATAAATTCAGTATGGAGAAGAATATAGCTCCAAAGATATTAGAAGATGGAAGTGTAGACTTTAGAGATTTAAATCTTATAACTAATGTTAGGAAAGGCGATATCCTTGCGGAGTTAGTGCCACCTAAAGATGGAACAGATGGAGTAACTGTTACAGGTGAATTAATAAAGCATAAAAAAGGAAAAGTTGATGTTTTTAAATATGGTAAAAATATAAGTATTTCTGAAGATAATTTAAAATTAATATCTGATATTGATGGTCAAGTATCTTTAGAAAAAGGAAAAATTGTAGTACTTGAACTTTATGAAATAAAAAATAATGTGGATAACTCAACAGGTAATATAGACTTTAATGGAAGTGTTAAGGTAAATGGAAGTGTTTTAACAGGATTTGAAATAAGACTAGATGGAAATTTAGAAGTTAATGGAGTGGTAGAAGGAGCAAATATAAAGAGTGGTGGAAGTATAATCGTAAAAAGGGGGATACAAGGATACAATAACTCTGAGATATCAGCAGAAGGTGATATATTTGCTAAATATATTGAAAACAGTAAGGTGTATTCTGAAAATGATGTAAATGCAGAAGCTATAATGCATAGTGATATAACTAGTAAAGGGGCAATAGTGGTAGGAGGAAAAAAGGGACTTATAGTAGGTGGAGCTTGTAGGGCTACAAAGGAAATTCGTGCTAAGACTATAGGTTCTAGTATGGCTACATCTACAGTATTAGAAGTAGGATCAGATCCTAACCTTAGAAATAACCAAGAATTAATGAAAAAAGAAATCAAAGATGTAGAAAAAGAGATAGATAAGCTTGAAAAAACTATAAGCTTATTAACTAGATTAAATAAGTTTAATGATTTACCAGAAGATAAAAAAGAAACTCTTACAAGAGCATTAAGAACAAAATTATACCTACAAGAAAAAATAAAAAATTTAAGGGAAGAATTAAAAAGAATAGACAAGGAAATAGAATATCTAGCTAAGGGTAAAATAATAGTTGAAAACGTTATATATCCTGGAGTAAAAATAGTAATTGGAAATACTAGTATGCTTTTAAAAGAAGAAACAAAACACTGTACCATATATCGAGACGAAGGAGAAATAAAGATAGGCCCTTATAGATAATAACGGGGTGATTATATGGCAGTTAGGCCTATAGACATGAAAATAACAATGCCTAAAGTTCAGGAAATATCGAAAAATGAACAGCTTAAAAATGACAGGGAAAAGGTTATTATGCAAAATCAAAGTACTGATCAGTCTAAAAGATTTGAACAGGAACTAAAAAGAGTAAAAGATGCTAAAAAAGCTTCACATGGAAAAATAAATAAAGATGATAAAAAAAATAATGAAAAAAGTCATGAAGAAACTAAAGATAATCAAAAGGAGAGTAAAAATAAAAACTCAGATGATAATGACAATAAGAAACCAAAAGATGAGCTAAAGGTTAAAAAAGATATTTTAGGAAGTAGAATTGATATAAAAATATGACAAGAGGTGGGCTATGAATATAGCAATATTGCTACTAGGAGTTATACTAATAATAGTATCAATAATATTACTTTCTATACATGGTACTTCTGATGAAAAGCATTTAAATGATGTTGAAACTATGAAAGATCAAAGAGAATATAAAAATGTAGAAAATGAACAAGATCATTCATTTGAAGAAATATTTGATATAGAAAATGTAAATATAGAAAATCAAAAAAATATTAAAAAAGGTTTGTCTTATAGTGAAGAAAAAGGGAATAATAAAAAAACAAAGGATAAAATAGTATATCAAAATAAAAAATTAGAAAAAGATATATTTAATGAGATAATGGAGCTATCAAGGAAAGGAATGAATAGTCAACAGATAGCAAAAAAACTTAATAAGGGAATTAGGGAAGTTGATATAATTTTAAAAATTAGAAGTTCAAAAAAGAATAGCTAATTTTACAATTTACATCTAAATTATATGTACTTTGTAGCATTATTTTATTAAATATATAAAATTAATTTTAAATTTGGTAAAAAACATTGATAAAAAATAAGTGGTATGTTATACTACTAGAGGTAAAACTACACACACTCTTTGATTTCTAAAGATGTGCCAAAAGGTCCTTTAGAGAGTTGATGAGGGTGGAGGTAAAAACAATGGAGGTGTAAAAAATGTCAGTAATAACAATGAAAAGTTTATTAGAAGCAGGTGTTCATTTTGGACATCAAACTAGAAGATGGAATCCTAAAATGGCTCAATATATCTTCACAGAAAGAAATGGAATTTACATTATTGACCTACAAAAAACAGTTGGGAAAGTTGAAGCTGCTTATCAATTTATAAAAGAGATTGCAGAAGACGGTGGAGAAATATTATTTGTAGGAACTAAAAAACAAGCTCAAGAATCAATAGAGAGTGAAGCTAAAAGATGTGGAATGCATTTCGTAAATCAAAGATGGTTAGGTGGTATGTTAACTAACTACAAAACTATCAGAAAAAGAATAGAGAGACTTCAAGAACTTCAAAAGATGGAAGAAGATGGAACTTTTGATGTACTTCCTAAGAAAGAAGTTATAAAATTAAAAAATGAAGCTGAAAAGCTTGAAAAATTCTTAGGTGGTATAAAGGATATGGAGAAAACTCCAGATGCTTTATTTGTTGTGGATCCAAGAAAAGAAAAAATTGCTGTTAAAGAAGCAAAAATATTAGGTATACCTGTTGTTGGTATAGTAGATACTAACTGTGATCCAGATGAAGTTGATTATGTAATCCCAGGAAATGATGATGCAATAAGAGCCGTAAAACTACTTACTGAAACTATATCTAATGCAATTTTAGAAGGTAAGCAAGGCGAACAAGTAGAAAACTAGAACAAAATGGGTAAGGGTTATGAGGGATTTATCCCTTACTGCTCTTACCTTTTTATTTAATTAAAAAACAGAAATGTAGGAGGAGAATGAAATGGCGATAACAGCTGCTATGGTAAAAGAGTTAAGAGAAAGATCGGGAGCAGGAATGCTTGATTGTAAAAAAGCGTTAGAAGAGACTAATGGAGATGTTGAAAAAGCAATAGACTTACTAAGAGAAAAAGGTCTATCAAAAGCTGCTAAAAAATCAGGAAGAATTGCTTCAGAAGGTGTGGTTGACTCTTACATACATGGAGGCAGAATAGGAGTATTAATTGAAGTTAATACTGAAACAGATTTTGTTGCTAAAAATGAAGACTTTAAGGCATTCGTTAAAGACATGGCTATGCAAGTAGCTGCGGCTAATCCAAAATATGTTTCTAGAGAAGAAGTTTGTGAAGAAGAACTAGACAAAGAGAGACAAATATTAAGACAACAAGCATTAAATGAAGGAAAACCAGAAAACATTGTTGATAAAATGGTAGAAGGTAGAATAGAAAAATACTTTAAAGAAGTATGTTTATTAGAACAAACTTTCATCAAAAATCCAGATGTTGTAATAAAAGACCTTTTAGCAGAAAAAGTAGCTAAAATAGGTGAGAATATTCAAATAAGAAGATTTGTAAGATTTGAAGTTGGTGAAGGATTAGAAAAAAGAGAAGAAAACTTTGCAGAAGAAGTAGCAAAGCAAATTAACGGCTAATTTATTCAAATGGAGAACACTAAGTGTTCTCCATTTGAATAAATTATTGGAAATAAGAAAATAGTTTGAAGGGTTTATTACTATATTGAAGAATATATAAGCTAGGAGTGTTTACATGAATGAGCCTAAATATAAAAGAGTAATACTTAAACTAAGTGGAGAAGCTTTATCAGGTGGAAAAGGATTTGGAATAGATGAAGAAACTATCATGGGTATAGCAAAACAGATAAAAAGAGTTCAGGAAATGAATGTTGAAGTAGCTATTGTAGTTGGGGGAGGTAACTTCTGGAGAGGTAGAAGTACTGAAGGAATGGATAGAGCTACATCTGACTATATGGGAATGTTAGGGACAACCATAAATGCACTAGGACTCCAAGATGCTCTTGAGAGAATAGGAGTTATGACTAGAGTTCAAACAGCTATAGAAATGAGACAAATAGCGGAACCTTATATAAAAAGAAAGGCTATAAGACACTTAGAAAAAGGTAGAGTAGTTATATTTGCTGCAGGCTCAGGTAATCCTTTCTTTTCAACTGATACTACAGCAGCATTAAGAGCTGCAGAAATAGAAGCAGAAGTAATCTTACTTGCTAAAAAGGGAGTAGATGGAGTTTATGACTCTGATCCTCGTATAAATACAAGTGCTAAAAAGTTAGATCACTTGAATTATATAGATGTTTTAAATATGGGGCTAGGAGTAATGGATTCTACGGCTACGTCTCTTTGTATGGATAACAAAATTCCACTAGTAGTTTTTGGAATAGATGATTCAGATAACATTGTAAGAGTTATTTCTGGCGAAAAAATAGGTACTCAAGTAAAGGAGGCATAATAAATGTATTTAGATATTCATAAAGAAACTGAAGAGAGAATGGAAAAAAGCTTAAAAGCATGTAAAGATGAATTAACTAGTATAAGAGCAGGAAGAGCTAATCCATCTTTGTTAGATAGAGTAACAGTAGAATATTATGGAACACAAACGCCTTTAAATCAAGTAGCTAATATATCAGCTCCTGAACCTAGAATGATTGTAATACAACCTTGGGATGCTAATATTTTAGGTGAAATTGAAAAATCTATACAAAAATCGGATTTAGGATTAAATCCTACAAATGATGGAAAAATAATAAGATTAATAATACCACAACTTACTGAGGAAAGAAGAAAAGAATTAATAAAAGTAGTAAAAAAGGTTTCAGAAAATGCTAAAATAGCTGTTAGAAACCAAAGAAGAGATGCTAATGATGCTGTAAAGAAAATGCTTAAAGCAAATGAGATTACTGAAGATGAGAGTAAGCAGGCAGAAGAGAAAATTCAAAAAATAACAGATAAGTATATAGAAGAAGTAGATAAACTAATGACTCAAAAAGAAAAAGAGCTTATGGAGGTTTAATATTATCTTGAAACAACTAGACATTCTTGGTCTAACTTTAGAAGAAGGAATTAAAGAAATAAAAGACCTGAAAAATAATGAATGTGAAATAAGCATTAGAGAAACTTTTGCATATAATAAAGAACAAGATATAAGATTGACAGAAGCTAGAATATTAAAAGTTATACAGTCAGATAATGTGTTAAACATTATAGTATCTTACTTTTAGAACTCCCCTTCTTTATTAAGAAGGGGTTTTGATTTTTTAGCGGATGCAAGTGACTTGGAGGTAAAATATGGGTAAAATAGAGCTTGAAAAAGGTGAAACTGTTGACAGTCTTCTAAAGAAAATAGATATGGATAGACTTCCAGAGCATATTGCTATAATTATGGATGGAAATGGTAGATGGGCTAAAAAAAGATTTTTGCCTAGAACTGCGGGACATAGAAAAGGTGTTGAAAGAGTAAAAGACATAGTAAAGGCAGCAGGAAATTTGGGAATAAAATATCTAACTGTCTATGCATTCTCTACAGAAAATTGGAAAAGGCCTAAAGATGAAGTGAATTCACTTATGACTTTATTAATAGAATTTTTAAATAAGGAACTAGAAGAAATGCATTCAAATAACATAAAAATAAAAGTTCTAGGAGATTTAAAATCAATGCCATTAAGGGTAAGAGATGAGGTTGAAAAATCTATTGAGAAAACAAAAAATAATACTAAAATGGTATTCAATATAGCTTTAAATTATGGAGGAAGACAAGAAATTTTAGAAGGTATAAAAAGGACTGTTACAGATATAAATAATAATAAAATAAAGATAGAAGATTTGGATGAGGAATTATTTGGAAATTATTTATATACAGCTAATCAGGCAGATCCAGACATACTTATAAGAACTAGTGGAGAAGAAAGAATTAGTAATTTTTTACTCTATCAAATGGCTTATACTGAATTTGTATTTACTGATGTTTTTTGGCCGGATTTTAAAGAAGAAATATTTTATAAGTGTATAATAGAATTTCAACATAGAAAAAGAAGATTTGGAGGAATTTAGGTGATGAAGTATGAAAACTAGAATAATATCTGGAGCAATAGGATTTGTATTATTACTGGCAGTAGTTATAAAGGGTGGTATTCTATTAGACTTATCTATCTTAATAATATCTTTAGTAGGTCTTTATGAATTTCATAATGCTGTTAAAAAGATAAATGACTTAAAGCCTTTAGAATTTGTAAACTACTTATTCACTATAGGGATATTCTTGCTAACAGTTATAAATAAGAATATGTACTTTAAAGGACTATTATTTTTATATCTTATAATAATATTAAGTTCATTAGTTTTAAAAACAAAGTTTAATGTTAATGATATAGCTATAACAATATTTGGAGCAATGTATGTATCATTTTTCCTTTCTCATATGTATCTATTAAATGGAAAAGTTCACATATGGTTGGTTTTCATAATAGCATGGGGAACTGATACCTTCGCATATTTTTCAGGAGTTTTATTTGGTAAAAGGAAGCTTTATCCTACATTAAGCCCCAAGAAAACTGTAGAGGGCTCTATTGGAGGGATAATAGGAAGTTTATTAGTAACTCTAATCTTTTCAATTTATTTTAAATTAGAAAATATCCATTTGTTGTTAATACTAAGTGTAATAGCTTCTATAATGTCTCAAATAGGAGATTTAACAGCATCTAGAATAAAAAGGATTGCAGGAATAAAGGACTATGGTAATATAATGCCAGGACATGGAGGCATTTTAGATAGATTTGATAGCATACTTTTCACTACTCCTATAGTATATTATTATATAACTTATTTATTATAGGAGTGTGAATTTTGAAAAGATTATTTGTATACATAGGTTATAGTATATTGATTACTTTGATAAGTTACTTTGTATATGTACACATGTTTAATTTAATTTTTCCTTTTTTATTAGCATATATTTTTTCTATAATGCTTGAGCCTATAGTAAGTATTATAAGTGAAAAATTCAAGATGGAAACAGGATATGCTACTATATTTATATTAACAGGAGTAACTATTTTACTTGTTACTCTTTGTTACATATTAATGTATAATATATTTACAGAAAGTATGAAGCTTATAGATAATTTACCGTATATAATTGAAAAAGCAACAGACTATTTAGAAAACAAAGTATACTATTTTAACATTCAAAGTTCTATTAATATAGATATGGTGAGTTTGTTAAAGGATAATGTCTTAAAATTATCAACAGAAATCTTAAATATATTAAATTTTGTTAGAAAATATTTATTAGATCTTTTATACTCTTTTCCTAAAATAATTATATTTTGGATAATAGTATATTCTACAACTTATTTTCTACTTAAGGATAAAGATAGATATGTTAACAAATATTTAAACTATAATGATAAATATATAACTATAATCAATAAAATAAAAAATAATCTTATAACAACTTTAAATAAATTAATATTGGGAGAATTGATAATAATATTATTATCGGTTATTATTACTATAGTAGGTTTTAAAATACTAAATATGAAATACAGTATTATAATGGGAATACTTACTGGATTATTAGACTTTATACCTTTTATAGGGCCTGCTATAATATACATACCTTGGATAGCTTATTTAATTATAAGTGGCGCAATATACAAAGCAATAGGTTTAGGGATTTTGTTTATAATATTAATTTTGATTAGACAGATTTTACAAATAAAGTTACTAAATATGCAATTTAAAATACATCCGATTATTATGCTGATATCTATCTACATAGGAATAGAAATATTCGGGGCTACAGGTATTATTATAGGACCTATTATTATAATATTTATAAAAGAAACTATAGGATATATAGTCGTTTAGAATGAGAACATTAGGAGTGAATACTTTGAAAAATATAAGCATACTAGGATCGACGGGTTCTATAGGAACTCAGTCTTTAGATGTAGTAAGAAATAATAAAGGATTTAAAGTAGTAGCACTATCAACAAATACAAATATAGAATTACTAGAGAAGCAAGCATTAGAATTCAAACCTAAAATAGTAGCAGTAGCAAATGAATATAAAGGAAAAATTTTAAAAGATAGACTAAAAGGACATAATATAAAAGTAGAGATAGGAATGAATGGACTTATATCTGTAGCTACAGAACAAACCGCAGATGTTGTTATAACTTCTGTTGTAGGTATGGTTGGTCTTTTACCTACTTTAGAAGCTATTAAATGTGGTAAAACTATAGCTCTTGCAAATAAAGAAACTCTTGTTACAGCAGGAGAAATTGTAATTGAAGAGGCAAGAAAAGAAGGCGTAAATATAATACCAGTAGACAGTGAACATTCAGCTATTTTTCAATGTCTACAAAGCGGAAAATATGAAGAAATAGAAAAGATTATATTGACAGCTTCAGGAGGACCTTTTAGAGGAAAAAATAAACAATTTTTAGAAAAAGTAACAAAAGAGGACGCTTTGAAGCATCCTAATTGGTCAATGGGAAAAAAAATAACTATAGATTCTGCTACTTTAATGAATAAAGGACTTGAAGTAATAGAAGCTAAATGGTTGTTTAATATAGATGTAGATATGATAGATGTCGTTGTGCATCCACAAAGTATAGTTCATTCTATGGTAGAGTTTAGAGATGGAAGTATAATAGCTCAAATGGGAGCTCCTGATATGAAAGTACCTATTCAATATGCTTTAACTTATCCTGACAGATTAAGTAATGATGTTAATAAACTAAAGCTAACAGAAGTAGGAACGCTAAGTTTTGAGCCTCCAAGTACAAAAGATTTTCCTTGTTTACAATTAGCTATAGAGGCAATAAAAATTGGAGGAACTATGCCTGCCGTTTTAAACGCAGTTAATGAGATAGCTGTAGATATGTTTCTAAATGATAAAATTAGATTTTTGGATATACCATGTATAATAGAAAAGTTAATGGGCTTACACAAAACGATAAAAAAACCTTCATTAGAAGAAATTATACAAAGTGATAATTGGGCGAGGAATAATGCTAAATCATATTTAACTAGATAAGAATAGGTGGTGTATTTTATGCAAACTGCATTAGCAGCTATATTTGTGTTTTGTTTGATTATTGTAGTGCATGAACTTGGACATTTTGTAGTAGCAAAATTGACAGGGGTTAGAGTACATGAATTTGCTATTGGTATGGGACCTAAGATATTTGGAATAAAAAAAGGGGAGACGGTTTACACATTAAGAATCCTTCCTATAGGAGGATATGTAAAAATGGAAGGTGAAGATGAAGATTCAGAAGATGAAAAAAGCTTTGGAAAGAAATCAATAGGAGCGAGAATAGCTATAATATCTGCTGGAGCTATTATGAATTTTATACTTGCAATAATTGTATTTACAATATACGCTTACAGCATGGGAGTTCCTACTACTACAATAAAAAGTGTAGAGAATAATTTACCTGCTCAACAAGCGGGTATAAAAAAAGATGATAAAATAATAAATATAAATGATAAAAAAGTTGAAAAATGGGAAGACATAAAAACTATTATAGGAGAATCAAAAGGAAAGGAAGCTAATGTTACAGTACTAAGAGATAATAAGAAGCTTAATTTTAAGATTAAACCTATAGTAGACGAAAAAGATAAAAGACTTATAATAGGAATTACCCCTACAACAGAAAAATCATTTATAGGAGCTTTAAAAAGTGGAGTAGAGAATGTAATATTTGTTCTCGGAATGATGATACAATTTATAGCAAAACTTTTCCAGGGAAATATTGGATCTAATGATATATCAGGTCCTGTTGGAATAGTTTATGCAGTTGGAGAAGTTGCAAAGTCAGGATGGTTATCTGTATTATATTTAGCAGGATTTATTAGTATCAATTTAGGTTTTTTCAACTTATTACCTATTCCTGCTTTAGACGGTGGACGATTAGTGTTTCTATTTATAGAACTGTTAAGAGGAAAACCTATAAATCCAGAAAAAGAAGGATTTGTTCACTTTATAGGACTTGTACTTCTTTTAGCATTAGGAGTGTTTGTTGCTTATAAAGACTTAATTAGGTTTGATATACTTTAGGCAGGTGGGATAAACTATGAGAAGAGAGACTAAGAAACTTTTTTATGGAAAAGTAGGAATAGGAGGAGATTCTCCTATATCTGTACAGTCAATGACAAATACTGATACAAGAGATATTAAATCTACTATTAATCAAATTAAGAGATTAGAAAAAGAAGGATGTGACTTAATAAGAGTCGCTGTTTTAGATAATGATGCCGCAATTGCAATAAAAGATATAAAAAAAGGGATAAATATACCTATAATTTCTGATATACATTTCGACTATAGATTAGCTTTAGAAGCCATAAAAAGTGGTGTAGATGGATTGAGAATTAACCCAGGAAATATAGGAGATAAGAAAAAGGTAGAGGAAGTAGTAAAAGCTTGTAAAGAAAGACAAGTACCTATAAGAATAGGTGTTAATTCTGGATCTATAAGTAAAGAGGTTCTTGAAAAGTTTGGTGGAGTAAATGAGGATTCTATGGTATATAGTGCTATGGAACATGTAAGAATACTTGAAGAGTTAGATTATACTAATATAAAAATATCTTTGAAAGCGACAGATGTGAGACTTACAGTAAAAGCATATGAAAAAATATCAAATATGGTGAATTACCCATTACATGTAGGTATAACAGAGGCTGGAACTCCATGGAGTGGAACAATAAAATCTTCAATAGGAATAGGATCTCTTTTACTTAGAGGAATAGGAGATACTATCAGAGTTTCTTTAACAGGCGATCCTGTTGAAGAAGTAAAAGTAGGAAAACAAATATTGAGGACTTTGGGAATATTAAAAGACAAGATAGAGATTATATCTTGTCCTACCTGTGGAAGAACTCAAATTGATTTAATAAATTTGGCAAATAGAGTAGAAGAAAGACTTAAGGATATTTATAAACCAATTAAAGTTGCAATAATGGGCTGTGCTGTTAATGGTCCAGGAGAAGCTAGAGAGGCAGATATAGGCATAGCAGGTGGTAAAGGCTGTGGTCTTATCTTTAAAAAAGGAAAAATAATAAAGAAAGTTAAAGAAGAGGATCTATTAGACGAATTAGTAAGAGAAATAGACAAATTATAGACTTGATGTTAAGGAGGAGTTTAACATGCACTCCATTACCGCTATTATACCGGCTTATAATGAGGAAAAAACGATAGGAAATGTTATAAGTGTAGTAAAAGAAGTAGATTTAATTGATAATATAATAGTTGTTAGCGATGGATCAGAGGACAAAACAGCTGAAATAGCAAAGCTATATCATATAGATGTTATAGAACTTAAAGACAACGTAGGAAAAGGTGGAGCTCTTAAAAGAGGTCTAGAAAACTGTAATTCAGAAACACTTTTATTTTTAGATGCAGACTTAATAGGATTGAAGGTAGAGCATATAGTAAATTTAATTACACCAGTTATAAATAATGAAGTTGATATGACAATAGGATTATTTAATAATGGTAGGTTTGCTACAGACTTGGCTCAAAAAGTTACTCCCTATCTATCTGGGCAAAGAGCTGTTAAGAGATATGTAATAGAAAATATATCTCATATAGACATTACAAGATATGGAGTAGAAGCCGCACTGACTAAATATGTTAAAGAAAATAATATCAGAACGAAGGATATTTGCTTAGAAAATCTTACACACATGATGAAAGAAGAAAAATTTGGAGTATTTAAAGGTTTTACTGAAAGGATAAAAATGTATTGGGATGTAGTAAAAACTTTTAAAATTTTAAAATAGGTGATCTAATGATTTCAATAAATCAGATTATATTTAGACTAGTTCTTTCTATATTTCTTTCAGGGATAATAGGCATAGAGCGAGAAAGTTTGAAAAGACCTGCTGGATTTAGAACCCACATATTAGTATGTGTAGGGTCTACGTTAGTTATGCTTACTTCTATATATATGTTTCATTCTTTTGAAAAATTTACAACATTACAACCTGATAGATTGGGAGCTCAAGTAATTAGTGGAATAGGATTTTTAGGCGCAGGTACTATAATAAGGCAAGGTAGTAGTGTACAAGGGTTAACAACTGCTGCAAGTTTATGGGCAGTTGCTTGTATAGGACTATCTGTAGGATCAGGATTTTATGCAGGAGGAATAATAACAACTATACTAGTACTATTTACTCTAATGACTTTTGGTGGCGTTGAAAAGCGTATGAGAGAAAATAAGAAATATATGCAACTAAAAATAATAGCTAATAATAGACCTGGACAAATAGCAATAGTATGTCAAGAAATAGGAAGTAAAGGTCTAAAAATAACAAAACTAGAGTTTGATGAAGAAAATGAAGGAGATGAAGATATTATAATAATTAATATAATAATTCAAATTCCTAATTTTTATATGAAAAGTGAGATTATAGATGGAATAGCCAAAAAAGAAGGAGTAATTGAAGTAACTGAGAAATAGGAGGAAAGTTGTAAAAATGACTTTGCCTAAGAAAAAAGTGGAAGATATAATAAAAAGTTTAAAAATAGATATAACTAGTTCTGAAATACTTCAGGCCAAAATAGATAAAGTAATTGTAAATAACAAAAATAAAGAGTTAAAATTAATATTAAGTGCTGAGAATATCATAAATGATAGGAATTTAGAAAAGCTGAGAAAATTATTTGAAGAAAAATTTTCAAAGTTCAGTAATATAAGTCTAAATGTAAAATACAAAGAATTAAGTATCAATGAAGACGGAATTATAGATAAATATTTACAAAATATAATATATCAAATAAATAAGATGATACCTTCAAGCTGTGCTTGGATACATAATATAAATTATAAAATTGTAAATAATGTTATAAATTTTATATTAGATAGTGAAATAGCTATATATACTTTAGAAGCAAAATCAATGAATAAAATATTAGAAGATAAAATAAAAAATGAATTTGGAAATGATGTATATATAAAATTTGAGTATGAGGAAAATAACAAAAATGAAGAAGATTATCTAAAACAAAAAGAATTAGAAGAATCAAAAATATTAACTGAGCTTATAGTAAATAACAATAATTCTAAGTCTAATAATAGTTCAAAGCCTGAATCAGGTAAATCTTTTGAACCATCAAAAAATAGTTTTAGATCTAAATCTAATTCTTCAAGTATTATAAAGAAAATTCAAGGAGATATTACAAAAATATCTGAAATAAATATGCATTCTGGATTTGTAATTATAGAAGGAGAGATATTTGACGTAGAATCCAAAGAAATAAAAGGAGATAGAAAGCTATATACATTTAGTTTAACGGACTATACAAACTCTATAACTGTTAAGGTATTTACAAATAAGAAAAACGAAGAAACGTTACAAGAGACTTTAAAAGAGAATATATTTGTGAGGCTGTCAGGAGATGTAGTATACGATAATTTTTCTAGACAAGTTGTAGTAATGTTAAAAAATATTCAGACTCTAAAAAAAGAAACTAGAAAAGATATCCATCCTGAAAAAAGAGTCGAGCTTCATTGTCATACTAAGATGAGTTCTATGGATGGAATGACAAGTTTTAGTGCAATAGCGAAACGGGCTTCAGATTGGGGTCATAAAGCTATTGCTATTACAGATCATGGGATAGTACAAAGTTTCCCAGAAGGAATGGATGCAGCCAGAAATTTAGGCATAAAAGTTCTTTATGGAGTTGAGGGATATTTAGTAAATGACTCCAAACAGATTATTACAAATGTTAGTAATGAAGATATTGATTGTGAATATGTAGTTTTTGATATAGAAACTACAGGTTTTTCAAGCAGAAATGATGAGATAATAGAAATAGGAGCAGTAAAAGTTAAGGATGGTAATATTGTAGATAGATATAGTCAATTAATAAAGCCAAGTGTTAATATACCAGATAAGATAGTTGAACTAACTGGAATAAATGATAATATGGTAAAGGATAAACCGTCTATAATAGAAGTTTTACCAGATTTTTTAGAGTTTATAAACGGCAGTGTATTAGTTGCTCATAATGCATCTTTTGATGTGAGCTTTATAAAAGAAAATTTATATAAAATAGAAGAGACTTTAGATAATCCTATTTTAGATACATTGTCTTTAACTAGGGTTTTGTTTCCAGAACTGAGAAGCCATAAACTTAATTTAGTAGCAAAGCACTTAGGTATAAGTTTAGAGAATCATCATAGAGCGGTAGATGATTCTGAGGCTACAGCTGAAATTCTCTTAAAATGCATAGACAAATTAAAAGAGGAAGGGATATATAAGCTTGAAGACATTAACGTATTTTCTTCTAATAATACTAATATAAAATCGGAAGAAACTTTTCATATTATAATATTTGCAAAAAACCAAAATGGATTAAAAAATCTCTATAAGATAATATCTGAATCTCACTTGAATTACTTTTATAGAAGACCAAGAATACCGAAATCCCTCCTTACAAAATATAGGGAAGATCTAATAATAGGATCTGCTTGTGAAGCAGGAGAACTATATAGATCCATTTTAAAAAATAAAGATTATAATGAAATTAGTGATATAGTAAGTTTTTATGATTTTCTTGAAATACAGCCAATAGAGAATAACGCCTTTTTAGTACAGAATAAAATGGTTAAAGACTATGACGAATTAAAGTCTATAAATAAAAAAATAGTTGATTTAGGAGAAAAGCATAATAAACCTGTCGTGGCTACAGGAGATGTTCACTTTTTAGATCCAGAAGATGAAGTATATAGAAGAATACTTATGTCTGGTCAAGGTTTTTCGGATGCAGATAATCAAGCACCTCTTTACTTAAAAACTACTGACGAGATGTTATTAGAATTTAGTTATTTAGGAGAAGAAAAGGCAAAAGAGGTAGTTATATATAATACGAATCTAATTTCTGATATGATAGAAGAAATAATACCTATACCTGATGGAACGTTTGCACCTGTTATTGAAGGTGCAGATGATGAATTAAGAAGAATAAATTATGAGAAAGCTATAAGTATATATGGAGATCCATTACCTGAGCTTGTTAAAGCTAGATTAGACAGAGAACTTAATTCAATTATAAGTAATGGATATGCAGTTATGTATATAATTGCTCAAAAATTAGTTACAAAATCCTTAAGTGATGGATATCTTGTAGGATCACGGGGATCAGTTGGATCATCGTTTGTTGCTACTATGAGTGATATTACTGAAGTTAATCCTTTGCCACCACATTATGTATGTCCTGAATGCAAAAATAGTGAATTTATTACAGATGGATCTATAGGATCAGGAGCAGATTTAAAGGAGAAAAATTGTCCTAAATGTGGAACTATGTACAAGAAAGATGGTCATGACATACCTTTTGAAGTATTTTTAGGATTTGAAGGAGATAAAGAGCCAGATATTGACCTTAACTTTGCTGGAGAATATCAGGCTGTTGCACATCAATATACTGAGGAGCTTTTTGGAAAAGGATATGTATTTAGAGCAGGTACAATAGGAACTATAGCGGAAAAGACAGCTTACGGTTTTGTTAAAAAGTATTTTGATGAAAGAAACAAACTAGTAAATCCTCCAGAGATAAATAGATTGGTAAAAGGATGTACTGGAATAAAAAGAACATCTGGCCAACATCCAGGAGGAATAATGGTAGTCCCAAGCTATAAGGATATATATGACTTCACTCCTATACAATACCCTGCTGATGATGTAAAATCAGGAGTTATAACTACTCACTTTGATTATCATTCTATAAGTGGTAGAATTCTGAAGTTAGATATACTAGGACACGATGTTCCCAGTATAATAAAAATGTTAGAAGACTTAACAGGACTTAATGCACAGTCCATATCGTTAGATGATAAAGAAACAATGAATATATTTGTTAGTACTGAGTCTTTAGGAATAACTAAAGAAGATATAAATTCAGAAGTAGGGACTTTAGGTATACCGGAATTTGGAACTAAGTTTGTTCGACAAATGCTTATAGATACGAAACCTACTACTTTTGCCGAATTAGTTAGAATTAGTGGTCTTTCACACGGAACTGATGTATGGATAAATAATGCTCAAGAATTAGTCAGAGATGGAGTAGCTAAATTAAGTGGTGTTATATGTACCAGAGATGATATTATGCTATACCTTATTTATAATGGATTAGATAAAAAGAAATCCTTTAAGATAATGGAAAAAGTAAGAAAAGGTAAGGGACTTTCAGAAGATGAAGAGAATTATATGAGAGAAAATAATATACCAGAATGGTACATAGAATCTTGTAAAAAGATAAAATATATGTTCCCTAAAGCTCATGCAGTTGCATATGTTATGATGTCTTTTAGAATTGCTTATTTTAAAGTTCACTATCCAGAAGCTTTTTATGCAACGTATTTTACATCTAAGGCAATGGATTTTGATGCAGAACTTATAGTAAAGGGTAGAAGTGCTGTAGAAAACAAGATTAAAGAACTAGAAGCTTTAGGCAATGATAAAACAACTAAGGAAAAAAATCTCCTAACAGTTTTAGAGGTTGCTTTAGAAATGTATGCTAGAGGATTTAAATTTGAGAAAGTAGATTTATATAAATCTGATAGTGATAAATTTCTTATAGGAGACGAAGGAATAATTCCACCATTAAAGTCTCTTGAAGGCGTAGGAGAGAATGCTGCTAGAAATATTGTTAAGGAAAGAGAACAAGGGGTATTTTTATCTGTAGAGGATTTGGTTACAAGAGCTAAGGTTACAAAAACAGTAATAGAAGCATTAAGGGTACACGGTTGTTTGGGTAATATGCCTGAAAGTAATCAGCTAACTCTATTTAACATTTGATTTTTGGAAAAAAATATGATAAGCTTAATGTAACTAAAAGTTTTGACGAGTTTAAGGAGTGGGAATACCCACTCTTGATTTATTTTATAGAGAATAACTTATAGAATAAATAATACTTTTTATGGGAAAATAATCTATATAATACTCTGGAGGTGAATGTATGAAAAGAAGTGATATAGAGAACATGGTAACAGAAATGTTAGATCCTATATTAGAAGAACTAAATTTTGAACTAGTAGACGTTGAATATATTAAAGAAGGACCTAATATGTATTTAAGAATATACATAGATAAGCCAGGTGGAATTAATATAGATGACTGTCAAAAAGTAAGTGAGCAGGTAAGTGAACTATTAGATGAAAAAGATCCTATAGAAGAGAACTATTTTTTAGAAGTATCTTCCCCAGGATTAGATAGACCTTTAAAAAAAGAAAAAGATTTTCAAAGTAGTATAGGAAAAGATGTGGAAATAAGCTTATACAAACCTTTGAATGGAAAGAAGAAATTTGCTGGAAAACTATTAAAATTTGATAATGAAAAAGTTTATATTGAAGATGATACTATTGGTGAAATTGCTATAGAAAGAGAAAGTATATCTAAAATAAACTTAGCCATTATATTCTAAAGGAGGTAAAGGGGATGAAGGCTGAATTTATAGAGGCTTTAGAAGAAATCGAAAAAGAGAAAGGTATATCGAAAGATACTATATTCGATGCGCTAGAGTTGGCTCTAATATCAGGATACAAGAAAAACTTTGGTTCGTCTCAGAATGTTGAAGTTGATATAAATAGAGAATCAGGAGAAGTAAAAGTATATGCTAAAAAGTCAGTTGTAGATGTAGTAGAGGATGAGCTATTAGAAATAAGTTTAGAGGATGCTAGATCTTTAGATAATAAATATGATATTGATGATGTAGTGAAAATTGAAGTTACACCTAGAAACTTTGGAAGAATTGCAGCTCAAACTGCAAAACAAGTAGTAACTCAAAAAATTAAAGAAGCTGAGAGAGAAATAATTTTTGATGAATTTATAAATAGAGAAAACGAAATTATAACAGGTATTATTCAAAGATTTAGTAAAAATAATATATTAATTAACTTGGGAAAAACAGAAGGAATATTAGCTCCAAGTGAGCAAATACAAGGAGAAGCATATAATCAAGCCTCAAGAATAAAAACATATATACTAGAAGTTAAAAAGACAACTAAAGGACCTCAGATATCACTTTCACGTACTCATCCAGGACTTGTTAAGAGACTATTTGAGTTAGAAGTACCTGAGATACAAGAGGGTGTTGTAGATATATATAGTATTTCTAGGGAAGCAGGTTCAAGAACTAAAATAGCAGTATATTCTAATGACGAAAATGTTGATCCTGTTGGTGCTTGTGTTGGATTTAAAGGGGCAAGAGTTAAAGCTATAGTGGATGAACTAAATGGAGAAAAAATAGATATAATAACTTGGAGTAAAGATGATACAGAGTTTATATCGAATAGTTTAAGTCCAGCGAAGGTGTTAAAAGTTGAAATAGATGAAAAAGAAAAATCAGCTTTAGTGGTAGTACCTGATTATCAATTATCATTAGCTATAGGAAAAGAAGGTCAGAACGCTAGACTAGCTGCGAAACTTACAGGTTGGAAAATAGATATAAAAAGCGAAAGCCAATATAAACAGGAAACTGGAATAAGTTTAACTGACGATAGTTATGAAATAGAAAAAAGTGATAATAACTTTTTATAGATAATTAATGTTGAAGGAAGGTGGTATTAATGAAAGTAAGAAAAATACCCCTTAGGAAGTGTGTGGGCTGTAATGAAAGCAAGCCTAAAAGGGAGCTTATAAGAGTTGTTAAAAACAAAGAAAATGAGATAACAGTAGATTTAAAGGGAAAAGCAAACGGTAGAGGAGCATATATTTGTAATGATGCAAAATGCTTTGAAAAAGCTAGAAAAAGTAAAAAACTTGAAAAAGCACTAGAGACTGAAATACCTTTAGATGTATATGAACAACTGCTACAGGAGATAAAAAATGATGAATAAACTTTATTCGATGTTAGGAATTGGTAAGAAAGCAGGATTTATAACATCTGGTGAAACAGGTTGCATACAGAATATGAAGAAAGACAAATGTAAGCTACTTCTTTTAGCATCTGATGCTTCGGATAATACTAAGGATAAGTTTATTAGTTTATGTAACAGAAAAAAAATAAAGTATGTTATAATTGGTAAGAAGCATGAACTAGGAGGTTCTATAGGAAAAGATATTGCAGCAACTATTTCTATAACAGATGATTCTTTTACAAAAGCTGTTTTGAATATAATTGATATAGATGCTAGATGATGTATCACCTGTAAATAATATGGGGGTGTATAGTTTGACAAAACTAAGAGTATATGAATTAGCAAAAGAATTAGGGCTAACAAGCAAAGACTTAATGGAAAAAATAAGTGAGCTAGACCTAAAGGTAGCAAGCCACATGAGTGCCATAGAAGATGAAGAAGCGGAACTTTTAAGAGAATTATTAAAAGATGAGGTTAATAATAAAGAAAACATAGAAAATGATTCGAAAGAACTGGAGGAAAAGCTTATTAAAGATAATAAAAATACTACAAATAAAAGTACACAAGTTGAAGAAAATACAATAGAAAAAGAAGAATCTAATACTAATAAGATAGAGGTAGAAGAAACTATACAGGTTAAAGAATTAGCGGAAAAAATGAATATTTCCCCAAATGAAGTTATAACTAAGCTTATTTCTTTAGGAATTATGGCTGGTTTAAATCAAGATATAGATTTTGATACAGCTAGTATAATAGCTGCAGAATTTGATTATGAATTAGTAATGCCATTATCTAGTTCAGAAGAGATTGAAGAAAAACTGATAGCGGAACTTGATTATGAAGATAGTCCAGAAGATTTAGTATTAAGACCACCTGTAGTAACTGTTATGGGGCATGTTGATCATGGTAAAACATCTTTACTTGATGCAATACGTGAAACTAGTGTTACAAAGAAAGAAGCTGGAGGTATAACTCAGCACATAGGAGCATCGACTGTAAATGTAAAAAATAAAGAGATAGTATTTTTAGATACACCTGGACATGAGGCTTTTACTTCTATGAGAGCTAGGGGAGCTCAGATTACTGATATAGCAATATTAGTGGTAGCTGGAGATGACGGTGTAATGCCTCAAACTGTAGAAGCGTTAAACCATGCTAAAGCAGCTGATGTTCCTATAATAGTTGCTGTTAACAAAATGGATAAGCCAGAAGTAAATCCTGACAGGGTAAAACAAGAATTAACAGAACATGGATTAATGCCAGAAGAATGGGGTGGAGATACTATATTTGTACATGTATCTGCACTTAAGAAACAAGGTATAGATGAACTATTAGAAATGATTGCTTTAGTTTCTGAAATGCAAGAGCTAAAAGCTAACCCAAATAGAAATGCAGTAGGTACTATTATAGAGGCAAAACTAGATAAGAGTAGAGGACCAGTAGCTACTGTTTTAGTTCAAAAAGGAACTCTATCTATAGGAGATGCAGTTGTTTCAGGATCTTCTTATGGACGTATTAGAGCTATGTTAGATGATAAAGGAAAAAGAGTAAAAAAAGTTGGACCATCTACACCTGTTGAAATATTAGGACTTTCAGAAGTTCCAAATGCAGGTGAAAGATTATACATGGTTGACGATGATAAGAAGGCTAGAGATATAGCTGAAAAAGTAAGAATAAAAAATAGAGATGAACACTTAAAGGCCACTCAAAAAGTTTCTTTAGATGACTTGTTTGAAAGAATACAACAAGGTGAAGTGAAGGATTTAAATCTAATTATAAAAGCAGATGTTAAAGGTACTACTGAAGCTATTAAACAATCTTTAGTAAAATTAAGTACGGAAGAAGTAAAAGTAAATCCTATTCATATTGGAGTAGGAGCTATTACAGAAAGTGATATTATGCTAGCGTCTGCTTCAAATGCCATAGTAATAGGATTTAATGTTAGACCTACGACTAGTGCTATAGAAGTGGCTAAAAGAGAACAAGTTGATGTTAGAAATTATAGAGTAATATATAATGCTATAGAAGATATTAAAGCAGCTATAGAAGGTATGTTAGATCCTGAATATCAAGAAGTTGTATTAGGTAGAGCTGAAGTTAGAGCTACATTTAAAGTACCTAATGCTGGAACTATTGCAGGAGTATATGTTATACAAGGTAAAGTTACAAGAAACTCTAGTATAAGGCTTTTAAGAGATAATGTTGTTATTCATGAAGGCTCAATATCATCATTAAAAAGATTCAAAGATGATGTAAAAGAGATCCAAACAAACTACGAAGGTGGTTTAGGAATAGATGGGTACAACGATTTAAAAGAAGGCGATGTAATAGAAGCTTATATTCTAGAAGAAGTAAAGAAATAAACGAATATTAAGTTAATAGAGGTGGAGTTTATGAGTGAAAAAAGACTCGGAAGAATTGGAGAAGAGATCAAAAAAATAGTGAGTAATATAATAATGAATGAACTAAAAGATCCTAGAATTTCTTCAATGACTAGTATAACTCAAGTTCAAGTAACTAAGGATTTAAGATTTGCTAAAATATTTATTAGCGTACTTGGAGATGAAAAAAGTGGAGAAAATACTATCAAAGGACTTGAGTCAGCAAGTGGATTTATCAGAAAAGAAATAGGAAAAAACTTAAGCCTCAGATATACTCCAGAGCCAGTATTTGAATTGGATAATTCTATAGAATATGGAATAAAAATATCAAAGATTTTAGATGATATAAATAAAAAGTAAAGAGGAATTTTGTGCTATGAATAATATGTTTAATAGTGTAAAAAATGATATATTAGAGAAAATAAAAACTAGCGATAAAATATATATTATGTCCCACATAGATCCTGATGGAGACAGTATAGGCTCTATTTTAGGATTAGGATTATCTCTAAATAGAATTTTAAATAAAGACATAAACATAGCTGTAAATGATGATATACCATCAAATTTTGAGTTTTTGCCAATCAAACATATAGGTAAAATAAATAGCAATGATAAAATAGACTTATTAATAACTTTGGATTGCGCTGATATAGGTAGATTAGGATTTGAAGAAGACTTTCTTAATAACATAAAATATATTATAAATATAGATCATCATGTGACTAATACTAATTTTGGTGATATTAATATAGTGAATCACAATGCCAGCTCGACTTGTGAAGTTGTTTATGAGTTACTAGAGGAAATGAATATAGGCTTAACTGTTGATATTGCTACTTGTCTATATGTAGGAATATCAACAGACACAGGTAGCTTTAAATATGGAAATACTAGTTCTAGAACACATTTAATAGCTTCAAACTTATTAGAGAAAGGTATTGATATAGGTAAAATTAATACAGAACTATATCAAAAAAGAAGTGTAGGAAGAACAAAACTCTTAATGGAATCACTAAATAATTTGGAACTACTAAATAATGACAAAGTTGCAATAGTATCTTTAACTAGCGACATGTTTGATAGATGTAATTCATCTAAAAAAGATGCAGATTCAATAGTTGATTTCATTAGAGATATAAGTACAGTAGAAGTTGCATGTGTATTAAAAGAAGTTGACTATGAAAAAATAAAAATAAGTTTAAGATCCAAAGAATATGTTGATGTATCTAAGATAGCTACGGAGTTTGAAGGTGGAGGACACTCTAAAGCTTCAGGGTGTACCATATTTTCTAATATAGAAGAAGCTAAAGAAAAAATTTTAAAAAAGATACTAGAGGCTATTTAGGTGATAATATGAATGGTATAATTAATGTTTTAAAACCTTCTAACATGACATCACATGATGTTGTTAGTTTTATTAGAAAAAAGTTAAATATTAAAAAAGTTGGGCACACTGGTACTTTAGACCCTAATGCAGCTGGTGTGCTTCCTATTTGTGTTGGAAAAGCTACTAGAGTATCTCAATACTTCAATGATTTTAATAAAAGTTATAGAGGAGAACTTACACTGGGATACTCTACTGATACACAAGATAAATATGGTACTATAATAGAAAAAAACGAAGACATTTTTGTAGATGAAGATGAAATCAAAAATGTATTTAACAAGTTTACTGGTAAAATAAATCAAATACCACCCATGTATTCTGCTTTAAAATATAAGGGAAAAAAACTTTATGAACTTGCAAGAGAAGGAAAAACTATAGAAAGAGACTCAAGGGAAGTAACTATATACGATTTGAAAATTCTAAAAAATTATGAAAATAGACGGATATTATTTGATGTAAAATGTTCAAAAGGAACCTATGTTAGAACTCTGTGTGAGGACATAGGAAGAGAACTAGGTACTCTTGGCCATATGTCTTTTTTAATGCGAACAGGTGTTGGAAACTTTAGTATAGAAGAAGCATTTACATTAGAAGAAATATCTGAAATAGCGAGTAAAAATGAAATTGAATCTATTATGAAACCTTTGGATAGTGCTTTATTACAATATCAGAAGATAATATTAAAGGAAAATCTTCTTAGTGTTGTTAAAAATGGAGGGAAAATAACACTAAATAATGATATTATAGAAGGGTATAAGCTAAATGAAATATTAAGAGTATATGCTGGAGAAACTTTCATAGGAATTGGTACAATAAGAGAAAGTGATAATTGTATTCTCTTAAAAATGGAAAAAGTACTGCTATAAAGGTGATTATTGATGAAAATTATACTAAATAAAGATGAAAATGTAGAATATAGAACTGGTGTAGCCTTAGGAAATTTTGATGGTATCCATATAGGTCATAAACATTTAATTTCAACCATGAAATCGAAAAGTGTGGAAAGAAATTTAGTTCCTGCTGTTTTTACCTTCAATAATAATTGCACTCAAATGAAGACAAAAAATAAATGTAATACCCTTATAAGTGATAAACAAAAAGCTGAAATTATAGATGATTTAGGAGTAGACGTTTTGTATATGGTTAACTTTGACGATGAATTTAGACGTATGACTCCTGAGGACTTTATAAGAGATATAATTGTTAAAAAATTAAATGCTAAACTTGTAGTTGTTGGATTTGACTTTAGATTTGGATACAAAGCAGAAGGTGATAGTAATTACTTAATGCAAGCTGCTTCAAAGTATGGATTTGAATGTTTGGTTATTGAACCTATAACTAACAATAAACAAGTGATTAGTAGCACTCATATTAGGGATTTAATAAAAAATGGAGATATAAGAGAGGCAAACTTGTTATTAGGAAGACCATATACAATGAGAGGCACAGTTATAGGAGGAAAAGGAAGAGGTAAAGGATTAGGTTTTGCAACGGCAAATATTGATTGTGAAATAGACTATTTACCTCCAAAGTTTGGAGTATATAAAACTTATACAGTGTATAAGGGAAAAGAATATTTGAGTATAACAAATGTAGGACGTAATCCAACGTTTGAGGATATAATTTTCAGTATAGAAACACATATATTAGATTTTGATATGGATATATATGGAGAGCAAATACAGATTAAATTTATAGAATTTATAAGAGATGAAAAGAAATTTGATAATGTACAAGCACTTATAAGTCAGGTTATAAGTGATATTGATACGGTTAGAGTAAATAAATAACTATTTACAAAATATTATGTATATGGTACAATAACCCTTGTTAGGTTCCTTATGCTAAGTTTATTGTACCTTCGACTATATACTTGGCTTAAGGTGTACACAAAAATTAAGGAGGAATAAATAATGAATTTAAGTAAAGAGGAAAAAGCAAGTATAATACAAGAATATAAAACTCATGAAGGAGATACTGGTTCTCCAGAAGTTCAAATTGCTATTTTAACTCACAGAATTAATAAGTTAAATGAACACTTAAAAGTTCATAAAAAAGATCATCATTCAAGAAGAGGACTTTTAAAAATGGTAGGACAAAGAAGAGGTCTTCAAAACTACTTAGAAAAAACTGATATTGAAAGATATCGTAGCCTAATACAAAGATTAGGATTAAGACGTTAATAAGAGCGGGGGAATCCCGCTCTATTAATTTATAAAATAACTTATAAAATATAGTTTTTTTTATATTTTTAAGGAAAGAATAATATATGAAAGATATTAAAAAAGGAGGTAAAGTATGGAGAAAACCTTTGAATGTATGCTTGCTGGTAGAAAGCTTTCTGTAACTATTAATAAAGTTGCTGAACAGGCAAATGGAGCTTGTCTAGTAAGATATGGAGATACAGTAGTACTTGTTACAGCAGTAGCTTCTAAAGAGCCAAAAGAAGGAATAGATTTTTTCCCGTTAAGTGTTGACTATGAAGAAAGATTATATGCAGTAGGAAAAATACCTGGTGGATTTATAAAAAGAGAAGGTAAACCAAGTGAAAAGGCTATTTTAACTTCAAGGCTTATAGATAGACCTATAAGACCGTTATTCCCAAAAGATTATAGAAACGATGTTCAAGTAATAGCGTGTGTTTTATCAGTAGATCAAGATTGTACTCCTGACATAGTATCTATGATAGGATCGTCTATTGCTTTAACAATATCAGATATACCTTTTGGAGGACCAACAGGATCAGTTTGTGTAGGATTAATAGATGGTAAATTTGTTATAAATCCTACTGGCGAAGAAAGAGAAATAACTGATCTAAATTTAGTAGTATCAGGAACTGAAGATGCTATTATGATGGTTGAAGCTGGATCTAATGAAATTTCAGAAGAAATTATGTTAGAAGCAATTATGACAGGCCATGAAGAAATAAAAAAGATATGTAGATTTATTGATGATATAAGAAATGAAGTAGGAAAAGAAAAGAAAGAATATAAGGCTTTTAAGGTAGAAGAAGAACTTGAAAAAGAAGTAAGAGAGTATGCTACTGAGAAAATGACATCAGCTATTCAAACAGTAGATAAACAAGAAAGACAAGATAATATGGATAAGGTGAAAGAAGAAGTAATTGAATACTTCATAGAAAAGTATCCAGAAAACGAAAAAGATATTGGAGAAGTACTTTATAGCATAATTAAAGAAGAAGTAAGAAGACTTATTCTTGAGGAAGGTATAAGACCTGATAACAGAAAGGTAGATGAAATTAGAAAGATAACTAGTGAAGTAGGAATTCTACCAAGAACACATGGTTCAGGACTATTTACAAGAGGTCAGACTCAAGTTCTTACAGTTGCAACGCTAGGAGCTGCAAGTGATGTACAGATAATAGATGGACTAGGAGAAGAGGAATCTAAAAGATATATGCATCATTACAACTTCCCACCTTATAGTGTAGGTGAAGCTAGATTCTTAAGAGGACCTGGAAGAAGAGAAATAGGTCATGGTGCTTTAGCAGAAAGAGCTTTAGAACCTGTTATACCTAGTGTTGAAGAGTTTCCTTATACAATAAGATTAGTTTCAGAAGTTTTAAGTTCTAATGGATCTACTTCTCAAGCTAGCGTTTGTGGTAGTACATTAGCGTTACTAGATGCAGGAGTTCCTATATCATCACCAGTTGCTGGTATAGCTATGGGACTTATGAAAGGTAACGACAAGGTTGCTATATTAACAGATATACAAGGAATGGAAGATTTCTTAGGAGACATGGATTTTAAAGTAGCTGGAACTGAAAAAGGAATTACTGCAATTCAAATGGATATAAAAATAGCAGGTATAGATAGAGAAATATTGAAAGAAGCTTTAGAGAGAGCTAAACAAGGAAGATTTTTTATACTAAATAAAATGAATGAAGTGATCTCAACGCCAAGAAAAGAATTGTCACCTTATGCACCTAGGTTATTTACTATAAACGTAAACCCAGATAAAATTAGAGATATAATAGGACCTGGTGGAAAAACAATTAAGAAGATAATAGATGAGACTGGAGTAAAAATAGATACAGAAGACGATGGAAAAATTACTATTGCTTCAGAAACTGTTGAAATGGGTGAAAAAGCTATAGAGATTATTCAAGGAATAATTAAAGAAGTAGAAGTAGGAGATATATATTTAGGTAAAGTTACAAGAATAGTATCATTTGGCGCATTTGTTGAAATATTAAATGGAAAAGAAGGATTAGTTCATATATCTAATATTTCAAGAGAAAGAGTAAATAAAGTTGAAGATGTGTTATCTATAGGAGATGAAATACTAGTTAAGGTTACTGAAATAGATAACCAAGGAAGAGTAAACTTATCTAGAAAAGAACTTTTACCTAAGGAAGATAAAAACGAAAACAAAGAAGAGAAATAGACATGAGCCATAAAAGGTTTGTGTCTTTTATTATTTTTTGAATAAATTTAATTATATTTTTAAAATATTAGAATATTAATATATTGAGAGATTATTTAGTTTATTTTAAAGGGGGTTCTAATAATGAAGTTATTTTACATAAGATATAAAACTTTGTATAAAGTAGTTTTAGCATTAGTAATATTAATGGTAATACTAGTATTTTCAATTATTGGTATTAAAAGTAGGTCTTCAAAGGAAACATTTTATAATGATGATGTAATATATAAAGGGACAAAAGATACAAAGACCATAGCCTTTGCCTGCAATATTGACTGGGGGGAAGAGCATATACCTAAAATGTTAGATATATTTAAAGAAAATAAAATTAATATAACTTTTTTCCCTACTGGAAGATGGGCGGAAAAAAATCCTGATTTATTAAAAGATATACATAAAAGCGGAAATGAAATAGGTAACCATGGATTTACACATAGAGACTATGATAAACTGGATTATCAGCAAAATAAAGAGGAAATATCAAAGTCCCATGATACTATAAAAGGTATAATAAAGGTAGAGCCTAAACACTTCGCTCCTCCTTCAGGTGCCTTTAATGATAGTACAGTAAAAGCAGCTAAAGAGCTAAATTACAATGTTATTATGTGGAGTGTTGATACTATAGACTGGAGAAAAGACAGTACAAGGGATATAATAGTAGATAGAGTAGTAAGTAAAGCACACAATTCGGCAATAGTATTAATGCATCCTACAGAAGAAACAGTGAAAGCATTACCTATAATGATACAGTCATTAAAAGAAAAAGGATATAAAATTGGGAAGATAAGTGATATTATAGATTAATAGAATTTAACAAGTTGTAATTAAATGTACTTTATTCTATAATTAATAAAAGTGATTAGACTAGACTTAGGAGGAAATCATGTATAACAAAATTACACTGGATAATGGACTACGCATCGTGACTGAATATATACCTCATGTAAAATCAGTATCTATAGGATTATGGGTAGAGGCAGGATCACGTAAAGAAGAAACACAAAATAATGGAGTTACGCACTTTATAGAACATATGCTATTTAAAGGAACTGAAAGTCGTTCAGCTAAAGATATAGCAGAATCTATAGATAATATTGGAGGACAAATAAACGCATTTACTAGCAAGGAATGTACCTGCTACTATGCAAAAGTTTTAGATAGACATCTTTCTACTGCAATAGAAGTATTATCTGATATGTTCTTTAATTCTAAATTTGACGAAGAAGAAATACTTAAAGAAAAAGGTGTTGTTTTTGAAGAAATAAAAATGTATGAAGATTCTCCAGAAGATTTAGTATATGATTTATTATCTGAAACTTTTTTTGAAAATCACCCTTTAGGATTACCTATACTAGGAAGTAACCAAACTTTAAGTAGTTTAAATAAAGATGATATAATAGATTACTATAAAAAACATTATACACCTGAAAATACTGTGATATCTCTAGTAGGCAACTTTGATAGTAATGAAGCTATAAGCTTAATTAAGAATTATTTTGACAGCTGGGAGTCAGAAAAAAAGTATGTTCAAGATAATGGCAAATTGAAATTATATCCTAAGATTATAAGTAAGAAAAAAGATATTGAACAATTACACTTTTGCTTAGGGATGGAGGGTATACCAAATGGAGATGACGATTTATATCCTCTTTTAATAGCTAATAATGTTTTTGGTGGAGGTATGAGTTCAAGATTGTTTCAAACAATAAGAGAAGAAAAAGGACTTGTATATTCTATATATTCATATTTAAGTACTTATAAAGATACAGGATTATTTTCTATATATGCAGGATTAAATCCTGACAACTTACTAACTGCATCAAAAATCATAAAAAATAATATAGAAACTATTAAAAAAAGTTTGTTGAGTAAAGAAGAAATATTAAAATCTAAAGAACAACTTAAAGGAAACTACATATTAGGGCTTGAGAGTACATCTAGCAGAATGACTTCAATAGGAAAGTCAGAGCTTTTACTTGGCAAGATAACTTCACCACAGGAAGTTCTAGATAAAATAGACAATGTATCTTTGAATGATATAGAGAGAGTTATTAAAAAAGTATTTGATAATAGTAAGTATAGTATAACTTTTGTAGGAAATATAAAAGATGAAGAAAGACTAAAAAATGATCTTGAACATATATTTTTCTAAGGTTACTATAATGTTATAGTAATCTTAGGTTTACTATGTATTATGTCTATATTTATCATAAGTGACAATAAAAGCAAGAATTATAAACACAATAAATACTAAGATCTTAATTGTATTAATAATACAATTAAGATAAGTATATATTTATGATATAGTCAAAAGGAATCTAAACTTTAAACTTAGCTTGTTGAATAACTAGAAAAATTCTATTATACAATAGAAACTTAAAAAGTAACTAATGGTTGTATACTTTTTTGATTTCATAAATTATTTAACAAGCTAGTATAAGAACTAATATAAATATTTAAGTTAACCTATTGAGGCAGTTAATGTCAATAGTATCATATAGAAATTAGAAGCTAAATTTAATTATAAATTATCTAGGTGGTTTTAATCCATAATATTGATAAAAATCTACTTTTATTCTTCCATTATAAAGCTTTCTTTTTTTATCTGAATCTTTGCCATATATTTTTTCAAACTTTTCATAAGAAGTTAATATATATTTAGACCATGTATCTAACTTATTAAACTTTTTACCTAAAATTTTATATAACTCTATAACTTTATCAATATTACTTAACCTTTCTCCATAAGGTGGATTACATATAAGCACTCCATAATCTTTATTTACATTTAACTTAAGAATATCTTTAATTTCAAAGTTAATGCAATCGTCAACTCCAGCTTCATAGGCATTATTTTTAGCAATTTCAATAGCATTAGAATCAATATCAGAAGCATAAATGTTGAGTTCAGTATCTTGATCTATAGATTTTAAAGCTTTCACTCTTTCTTTTTTCCATATATCTTTATCTATACAAGGCCAGTATTCTGAAGCAAAATCTCTATTAAGTCCAGGAGCAATGTTTTTACCTATTAGAGCTGCTTCAATAGGTATAGTTCCAGACCCACAGAAAGGATCTAAGAGAATTCTATTCTTGTCCCAGAAACTTAACATAACCATAGCTGCTGCTAAAGTTTCTTTTATGGGAGCTTCAGTGTTCTTTATCCTATAGCCTCTTTTATGTAGACCTGCTCCACTTGTATCAATAGTTAAAGTTGCTATATCTTTAAGTATTGATACTTGTATAGTATATTCTGGACCTGTTTCTTTAAACCATTCAGTATCATATTTTGATTTTAACTTTTCTACTACTGATTTTTTTACTATTGCTTGACAATCAGATATACTGAATAATTTTGATTTGACAGATTTACCTTCTACTGTAAATTTACCATCTTCAGATATCCATTCATCCCAAGGTAGTTTTTTCGTTTTTTCAAATAGTTCCTCAAAAGATAAGGCCTTAAACTCTCCTATTTTCAATAATACTCTATCAGCACTTCTTAGCCATAAGTTGGCTTTTGGAATACTTGATATGTCTCCTTTAAAAACAACTTTACCATTATCTACACTAATAATATCAAAACCTAAATTTTTTATTTCACTTTTTACTACAGACTCTAGTCCAAATGTTGAAGTAGCTATAAGTTCTATTTCTTTCATAAAGATATCTCTCCTAACTAAAATAAGATTACACTATAAAAAACATTATAACAAAAGTTTAAAAATATTTCTTATAGTTTTAAGGAGATAAAGGATTTGTTTTAAGAAGTTTATTGTATTAAAAAAATATTGATCAACAAGAAATAAATATTTACATATAATTGAATTAATATAGATTAAAGAGTTTTTATTCAAATTACGTTTAAATATAATAACTATATTGAACTTTGTATGCTAAGTAAATAACTAATAAAATATATTATTAGTATAAAATATTAAATATAGAACATAAAATTAGGATATGCACATCTAATGTACGTATCCTAGCAATAAAGTATTAATTAACTATTTACTGGACCAATTGCAACTTGTTGTTTTTGTAAAATCTTAAGAGTAAGAGATATAACCATTTTTTCTTCGATTTTTGTGAAAAATTTTTCCTCAAACGGAAGATCCCCTTTAGATGAATATGTACGATTTGAAAATTCATCGAACTCAACAATTTTACTACAAATTAATTCACAAAACGGTAGTTCATTAAAAAATTCAGTACTTGTTTGGTTGAATTCTGAAAAATCTCCAGATAATAATTTATCTTTTTCAGCAAAATCGTTTGGTAATTCTTCTACTCTAAAATATTCAAATTCATTTGATGTGTTATTAATAATAGGTAGCGGCTGGTTGCCATTAAAAGTAACAGGTGTTGAACATTCAAAAGGAATATCAACTGTACAATGATGTATCTCTCCACATATTCCTTCTTTATTTGAACATACTTTTGTAGAATAATCAATATTTTTACGAACAAATCCTTTAATGAATAAGACATTAGTATCTTGTAAAAGTAAACATTGAGTTATTTTTACTTTTTTCTTAATATCTTTAATCTCAAGTGCTGGTTCAGGTAAATCAATAATAGAAGCTAAATTGAATTGCACTGTTAATTTCGCTAAAACAACAGGTATCTTAACTATAGCACCTGTTGTAATTGGATTTATTTGTACTTGAATATTATTACAAGTGTCTATAACTCTACTTTCAACATTAACACAATTATTTAACTTCGATGATCCGGATTTTTTAGAACTATTACAAGAAACTACAGAATTTCTACAATGGTTATCATAAGGGTATATACGATTTGCTCTATAAGTAACTTGCTTATTGGACACACTAGTTTCCTCCTTTTAAATTTTTATAATGTTAACAATAATAAGATTTTGGCATCTAATTTATAATATTCTATTATTTTATTTTGGTGAATAATATTTATATCTATTAAGTGATGACATAAATAATAAAAAGCATAATAAAAAAACAAAACATAAAATAAATAATAAAATTATTATTGAAAAGATGCCCTTAGATGATTTAAAAGAAGAGAAAATAAAATTAAGTGAAATTATTAAGAGAAAAAATAGTACGCCTAAACAATAAAGAAATCAGATATGAAAAGGAAATTCAGATTTGATTATTATTAGAAGGTGGTAAAATGTTGTTATTACTAATTTTTAATAAAAATCAATTTAGAATTTTGTAAAATAGAGATAAAGTAAGAATACCATGGAATAGTGTAAAAAAATATAGATGAACTAAGACAAATCACATCAGAAAAAATATTACGGCAATAATTTTTAGAATGTTTTTTAATCTAAGTAAGATGAAGTACTCATATCTATAAAATGGTAATACTAAAGTAATGTTAATAAACAAAATTTATATAGTTCATACAAGTGAAGTAAAATATTTTAATATTAAAAATAAAACTAGGATATATAGATATAATCTACATATCCTAGTAATAAAATGCTAACTAACCATTTGTTGGGCTAATTGCAACTTGTTGTTTTTGCAAGATCTTAAGTGTAAGGAATATAACCATTTTTTCTTCAATTTTGTCGAATAGTTTTTCCTCAAATGGAAGATCTCCTTTAGATGGACGATAACGATCTAAGAATTCATCAAATTCAACGATTCTACTGCAAATTAATTCACAGAATGGAAGTTCATTGAAGAATTCCGTACTTGTTTGATTGAATTCTGAAAAATCTCCTGATAATAATTTATCTTTTTCAGCAAAATTGTTTGGTAATTTTTCAACTCTAAAATATTCAAATTCATTTGACGTATTATTAATAACAGGTAGTGGCTGGTTACCATTAAAAGTAACAGGTGTTGAACATTCAAAAGGAACATCAACTGTACAGTGACGGATATCACCACATACACCTTTTTTATTTGAACAGTCTTTCGTAGCAAACTGAATATTTTTACGAACGAATCCTTTAATAAATAACACGTTAGTGTTTTGTAAAAGCAAACATTGAGTTATTTTTACTCTTTTCTTAATATCTTTAATTTCAAGTGCTGGTTCAGGTAAATCAATCTTAGATGTTACATTAAATTGAACTGTTAATTCAGCTAAAACAACAGGTATTTTTGCTACAGCGCCTGTTTCAATTGGAGTTAACGGTACTGGACTATTATCACAAGTATCTATAACTCCGCCTTTAACATCAACACATTTTTTTGATTTTGCTGAGTCAGCTTTTTTAGCACCACCATTAGCAGCACAAGGATTATTAAAAACCTGTACATTGTCTACATTATAATTAACTCTATTCAAAATAATTTCCTCCTCTAAATTTATTACGATGATAATATCTACTGATGTCTTTTCACCTGATAACATAATATTCTTATATGCTCTTTTGGTGAATGATATTTTGATTTTTAAACTTATTATGATGACAATATCTACTGATGTCTTTTCACCTGATAACATAGTATTCCTATATACCCTTTTGGTGAATGATATTTAAATTTTTTATGTGTAAAGCTGTAAAACACTATTATAAAAAATATTATCATAAATGATAAAAACATAATTAAAAAAAACGAAACATAAAATAATAATAAAATCATTATTGGGGGAGAGAAAATGACTTTAGGCAACTTAAAAGAAGAGAAAATGAAATTAAGTGACTTAGGGGGGAAAGAAATAGTCAATTTAAATAATGGAGGAAGATTAGGTATAATAGGGGACTCGGATTTGCTTATTGATAAAAAAAGTGGTAAAATTTTAGCGTTATTAGTTCCTGACAAAAATCAGTTTAGATTTTTTGGAGATAGAGATGAAGTAGAGATACCTTGGAACAGTGTAAAAAAAATAGGAAATGATATGATGATAATAGAAATAGAAGAAGAAGATGCAGGTAAGAGGACATATAGGAGATAGAATCACATATTAAACTACATGGACATATAATAAACAAATGATAAAATATATAAAGAACTTTAATTTTGAGGTGAAAATATGAATATTATTGTGCAAAAATTTGGAGGAACATCTGTAGCCAATGATCAAAATAGAGAAAAAGTTGCTCAAAAGATTATAAACAAATATAATGAAGGATATAGTGTTGTAGTTGTTGTATCTGCTATAGGCAGATCAGGAGATCCTTATTCAACAGATTCATTATTAAGTTTAATAGATAAAAAAATCACTAAATCAAGAGAAATAGACTTACTTATGACATGTGGAGAAACAATTTCAGCAGTAGTATTGTCAAATCTATTAACTAAAAAGGGATATAAAAATATTGTGTTAAATGGTTATCAAGCTGGAATAATGACAGATGAGAATTTCGGAAATGCTAAGGTATTAAATGTATCTCCAGAAAGAATAATAAATAACTTAAAGGAAAAGAAAATAGTAATAGTAACAGGATTTCAAGGTGCATCTATAAACGGAGAAGTAACAACATTAGGTAGAGGTGGAAGTGATACAAGTGCAGTAATAATTGGTGAAGCTCTAAATTCTGAATATGTAGAGATATATACAGATGTAGATGGAATAATGACAGCAGATCCTAGAGTGGTACCTAATGCAAAGTTACTTAAAAGAATGTGTTATTTAGAAGTATATCAACTAGCTGAAGAAGGGGCAAAAGTAATACATCCTAGAGCAGTGGAAGTAGCAGAAAGATCAAATATAAAGTTAATAGTAAGAAATACTCTTAGTGACTGTGAAGGAACAATAATTGCTGGTACAAATAATTCTTTAGATAAGTCAATTGGTGAGTATGATCAAGATGTAATATCAGCTATTACCTATAAAAAAGAAAGAGTTCAAATTATAGTTAAAACTAAAGAGGAAAATGACGATCTTTTAACTTCAATATCAGATCAAAATGTAAGTATAGATCTTATAAATATTTTTACAGATAAAAAAATATTTACTATAAATAATGAAGATTTAAACATAATTCAAGATATACTAAATAAAGAAGAATATGAATATGAAATAATAGAAGATTGTTGTAAGTTAAGCTTAATAGGTCATGGTATGAGAGGAATTCCTGGAGTAATGGCTAGAATATACAAATCTCTATCTGATAATAATATAAAAATATTACAATCAGCAGACTCTCATACGACTATATGGTGTTTAGTAAGATGTGAAGATGGAGATAATGCATTAAAGGTATTACATGAAGAGTTTCAGTTAGGGAGATAATACTAATTTTATAATTTAGTTTTATAAAGTTTTAAAAAAGCTTTTGAATTATTAATAATTCAAAAGCTTTTTCATTTTAATTATTAAATCAAGATATGATTATTTTTTATAGAGAAATTAGGCATATAAAAATTTTATTAGTAAAAAATATATAAAGATTAAATGAATATATAAATATAGAGAGGTGTTTTTATGGATAAGATTTTAAATGATAATACTCTTTTTTCAAGTAATGAAGAAAATAATGAGAATGAAACTGAAAATAATACAGGTGAAAATATAAAAGATTTTGGGACACCAAATGTAATGGCTCCACCTCAAGATATACAGTTTATTTCTATAATAGGAGAAGTAGAAGGGCATGCTTCATCACCTCCTACCAAAAAAGCTACAAAGTATGAACATATACTACCTATATTGGTAGCTACAGAACAAAATCCAGAAATAAAAGGATTGTTTATAATACTAAATACTTTGGGAGGAGATGTAGAGGCAGGGCTCGCACTATCAGAAATGATTAATAGCTTGAGCAAACCTGTTGTTTCACTAGTATTAGGAGGAGGACATAGTATAGGAGTTCCTTTAGCAACATGTAGTGATTATTCTTTTATAGCTCCAACAGCGACTATGACGATACATCCTATAAGGACGACTGGACTTGTTATAGGGGTTCCTCAAACATTTAGATATTTTGAAAAAATGCAACAAAGAATTGTAAACTTCATTTTAAGAACATCTGATATAGATAAGAAAACTTTATTAAAATTAATGTACGATACTGATGAGATTGCAAATGATGTTGGAACTATACTTATAGGAGAAGAAGCGGTAAGCTATGGATTGATAAATGAGGTTGGTGGATTTAATAAAGCTTTAAATAAACTTAAAGAGCTTATTTCTAAAAATAATAAGGAAGAAGATAAATAGTATAATAATTTAATTTATGCTATAATTAAATGTCTAAGCGATGATAAGTATTAAATACTTAACTTAAAAAATAAAACTAAATTATCAGAATAAAAGGGGGGCTTTTATGACTTATATTCAAGCTATAATTTTAGGAATCTTTCAAGGGATAGCAGAATTTCTACCTATTAGTAGCTCAGGACATTTGGTTTTATTACAAAACTTTTTTGATATAAAGGAAGGAAACTTATTTTTTACAGAAATGCTTCATGTGGGAACTTTAATATCAATATTTGTAGTATATTTTAAGGACATAACAAAGCTTGTAGTAGAATTCTTTGCAATGATAGCAGAATTGTTTAGAACTAGAAAACTAAATTTTAATAACGAACATAGGATACTTGGTCTAATGATAATTATAGGTTCTATTCCTACAGGACTTATAGGAATTTTACTTAAAGATACATTTGAAGGCTTCTATAGCTCAATGATGGTTATTGGAGTATCTTTTTTAATTACAGGTTTGTTATTATGGATATCTGAGAAGACATCTAGTGGACGTAAAGATATATCAAGTATGAGAACAGTTGATGCTGTAACTATAGGGATATTTCAAGGATTAGCAATTACACCTGGTATTTCAAGATCAGGTTCAACAATAGTAGGTGCCTTATTTAGAGGACTTAATAAAGAGTCTGCAACTAAATATTCATTTTTGTTATCAGTACCAGCTGTTTTAGGAGCTGGATTACTAGAACTAAAGGATATATTTATATCTTCAAGTTCTAATGTTGCATTTACAGGGCCTATACTATTAGGAATGGCTTTATCCGCTGTAACTGGAATAATAGCGATTAAGTTTTTGGTAAAATTATTACAAAAAGGAAAGCTACACTATTTTTCATATTATGTATGGATATTAGGTACATTTGTAATAGTTAAGGAATTATTCTTCTAGTTAAAAACCCTGGTTTTTAACTAGAGGATTTTTTAATTGCATCTAGAAATACTCGTATGAGGTGATTCTAAATTGACTAAGACTAAAAGAGGAACTTCTAAAAGAAGTGAAAAACATAATAATAAGGAACTGAAAAAAGAAATAATTTTAGTAGTTATTATAGGTTTATCTATATTATCTATTGTTAGTTTACATAGTGATTCTCCAGGATTTATTGGAAAAATACTTCGTAATAATTTACTTGCTCTAGTTGGATTTGGTGGATATATATTACCTTATCTTATATTAATTATGTCTACATTATATATTATGAAGAAAGCTAATTTTCATAAAAGGCTTTTTTCTATAGCAACCATATATCTAGGATTGCTAATTGTACTTGACATAACTTTGTTTCCACTTACTCAAAAGTCAAGTTTCTTAGAAAGAGCAAACTTAGCAATAAGTTCTGGTAAAAATGGATTCGGAGGAGGCCTATTAGGGTCTATTTTTTCGTATATTTTTTTAACTATGTTTGGAAGTACTGGGTCATATGTTATTATATTTTTTATAATACTACTATCGATTTTAGTTTTAACTGATACTAGCCTTGCCAAATTTCTAAGAACATTTTTTATAGGAACTAGAAAAATAATATCAAGTATAGCAAGTATTGTAAAAGAACTTTCAACTGGCGACTTTTCAAAAAATAAAAAACCTAAGATATTTAATCATAATAATGATTTAGAAGAAACGAGTGCCAGTGGAGATATTGCTGCTACTGATAGCAAAAAATTAAATAGCAATGAATTTGAAGAAAAAATAAAAATTTTAGATTATACTCAAAATGGAGATAGCATAAAAGAAAATAACAAACTAAATACTAATACTAAAGACAAGATAAATGAAGAAGATCAGAACAGTATAAGTATAATAAATACTGTTAATGAAAACTATGAAAACTATAAATTTCCTACACTAGATATGCTAAAAGAAAGAGCAGTTAAAGGAAATAATAATGAAGAAGAGCTTGTTCTATCAAACGCTAACAAGCTTATAGAAACTTTATCTAACTTTGGGATAGAAGCTAAAGTTATACAAGCTAGTATTGGACCGTCTATAACTAGATATGAACTTCAGCCAGCTCCTGGAGTTAAAGTTAGTAGAATAGTTAGTTTATCCAATGATATAGCCTTAAGTCTAGCTTCATCTGATTTGAGGATAGAGGCTCCTATTCCAGGTAAATCAGCAATAGGTATAGAGATTCCTAATAAATATAAAGTTAGTGTTAATTTAAGAGAAATATTAGAATCTAAAGAATACCAGCAGGTTGAAAGTAAGATACCAATTGCTCTAGGAAAAGATATAGCTGGTAAACCAATTATAGCGAATATAGAAAAAATGCCACATCTTTTAATAGCAGGAGCTACAGGATCTGGTAAAAGTGTTTGTATCAATACATTGATATCTAGTATATTATATAAATCTAGGCCAGATGAAGTAAAACTACTTATGATAGATCCTAAAGTGGTTGAGTTAAGTGTTTATAATGGTATTCCACACTTATTAATACCAGTAGTTACTGATCCAAAGAAAGCGGCAAATGCACTTAATTGGGCAGTTCAAGAAATGACAAAGCGATATAACTTATTTGCCAAAACTGGTGTTAGAGACATGGCTAGCTATAATAATAAAGTTGAAGATAAAATAGAAAAACTTCCTCAACTAGTAATAATTATAGATGAACTTGCTGATTTAATGATGGTTTGTGCTTCGGAAGTAGAAGACTATATATGTAGATTAGCTCAAATGGCAAGAGCAGCAGGAATACATTTAATAGTGGCTACTCAAAGACCTTCCGTAGATGTAATAACTGGAACAATAAAGGCTAACATTCCTTCACGTATATCTTTTGCTGTATCTTCTCAAGCAGACTCAAGAACTATTCTTGATATGGGTGGAGCAGAAAAGCTTTTAGGCAAAGGAGATATGCTATTTTATCCGGTAGGAGAATCGAAACCTTTAAGGATTCAAGGAGCATATATTGGTGAAGATGAAGTAGAAAAAATTGTAGGATTTTTAAAAGATCAAGGGAATGCTGAATATAAAGAAGAAGTAATTGATGAAATTGAAAAAGAGGTAAATTTAAGTTCAGATGATACAGATGATTTACTATCAGATGCAATAGAAATGGTAGTAAGAGAAGGACAAGCATCAATATCTTTATTACAAAGAAGATTAAAAGTTGGATATGCAAGAGCAGCTAGAATGATAGATGAAATGGAGGCAAGAGGAATAGTAGGGGGATATGAAGGAAGTAAACCTAGAAAAGTATTAATTGAAAAAGGGGATTTAGAATAATATTATATGCAATAATATAAGTAATAAATGTTTTAAGAAGGTGAAATCAACAATGATAACTAAAGAAAATGTGGAAGAGTTATTAGAAAAGGATAATATAGTATTTATAGATGTTAGAAGTCCAAAAGAATATAAAGAAGATACAATTCCTAATGCTATAAATCTTCCAATACTGAATGATGAAGAAAGAGAAGAAATAGGATATATATATAAACAAGTAAGTCACAACAAGGCAAAAGAAAAAGGATTAAGATATGCTTCATACAAACTTGCTGATATATATTTAAAAGTTAGAGAATTAATAGATGAAGGAAAAGAAGTTGCATTATTTTGCTACAGAGGAGGCATGAGAAGCCAATCTGTAGCAACAATTCTTAATGTAATGGGGTTAAATGTATTTTTAATAGATGGTGGTTACAAAAGTTATAGAAAATATGTAGTAAATACATTAGAAAAATTTAAGGATGAGCACGAATATGTAGTTTTACATGGATATACAGGTGTAGGGAAAACAAAAATATTAGAAGAATTAAGTAAAAAAGGATACAAAGTTATAAATTTAGAGCTTCTAGCTAAAAATAGAGGATCTGTATTTGGAAGCATAGGATATGATGAAGAATCTAGCTCTCAAAAAGCTTTTGAATCATTATTGGCAAATCAATTGATAGATATAAGTAAGGCGAATGGAAAAAATGTTTTTATTGAAAGTGAAAGTAAGAGGATAGGAAAAGTTATATTACCAGATTTTTTATATAATAAAATGGCAAAAGGCATTCGTGTCTTAATTGAAACAGATATAGATAATAGAATAAAAAATATAACTGATGATTATATCAATATACCTTCAGTAGATAAAAATGAAAAAATTAAAAAATGCATATATTTATTAAAAAAGAGAATAGGACTTAAAAAAGCAGAGGAGTTAGTTAGTGAACTGGAAAATGAAAATTATGAATACGTTATAAGAGAGTTAATGATAAATTATTATGATCCTCTATATAAGTATTCTATTGATAAATTTGAACGATATGATAAAATAATTTCATATAAAAGCATTAATGAAGCAGTGGATAAACTAACTGACTTTATTAATATTCGTGACAGATGAAAGGAGTTAATATATGAGCTACAATATATCAATAGTTTCCCTAGGATGCTCTAAAAATTTAGTTGATTCAGAATTAATGATGGGTATATTAAAAGATAATAACTATAGACTTACTGAGACTTGTGAAGATGCGGATATAATAATAATAAATACGTGCGGATTTATAGATAAGGCTAAAGAAGAATCTATAGATACTATATTAGAATGTGCCCAATACAAAAAAACAGGAAGGTGTAAGGTTCTTATAGTATCAGGATGTTTAAGTGAAAGGTATCAAGAAGAATTGTTAAAAGAGTTACCGGAAGTAGATGGAATAGTAGGAACAGGAAATATAAATAAAATAGTTGAAATTATAGAAGAGACTTTAGAAGGGAATAGAGTAATCAAGATAGGGAATATAGATGTAGATTATGATGAAGATACTGTAAGAATTTCTTCTACATCCACAAGCTATAGTTCTTATATAAAAATAGCAGAAGGATGTGACAATCTTTGTACTTACTGTATAATTCCCAAACTTAGAGGGAAATATAGAAGCAGAAAAATGGAGTCTATAATTAAAGAAGCTAAAGCTTTGGCTGATAACGGTACCAAGGAAATAATACTAATAGCTCAAGATACAACAAAATATGGAGAAGATATATATGGCGATTATAAGCTTCCTGAATTATTAAACGAGCTTAATAAAATAGATGGTATAGAATGGATAAGAATATTATATTTGTATCCTGATACCTTTACTGATGAACTTATAGAAAGTATAAGAGACAATTCAAAAGTTGTAAAGTATGTAGATATTCCTATACAGCATATAAATAATATGGTGTTAAAAAGGATGAATAGAAATACTAGTAAAGAGATGATTAGTGAATTAATAATTAAACTTAGAAAAGAAATACCTGACATTATTATAAGAACAACAATTATAGTTGGATTTCCAGGAGAAACTCAAGAGCAGTTTAATGAATTATATGACTATATAAAAAATATGAGATTTGATAGACTAGGAGTATTTACTTACTCGAAGGAAGAGGGAACACCAGCAGCACTTCTAACACCTCAGGTGGATGAAAATTTAAAAATAGAAAGACAAGAAAAGCTTATGAAGCTACAACAACAAATCTCAATAGAAAAAAATCAGAACAAAGTTCGAAAAGTCTTCAAATCACTGATAGAAGAGAAAATAGAGGATTCTGTATACTTAGGAAGAACTTATATGGATAGTCCTGAAATAGATGGACTTATATATGTTAATAGTGATAAAGAATTAAGAATAGGTTCTTTTGTTGATGTAGAAGTAAGAGACTACTTGGAATACGATTTGATAGGAGATGTTTTGGATGAACTTAGCAAATAAGTTAACTATTGGTAGGATTTTTTTGATTCCAATTTTCATGTTTTTTTTACTAGTTAACATACCTTATGGAGATTATATAGCGGTAGGAATTTTCATATTAGCTGCTACTACTGATAGCTTAGATGGATATATAGCACGAAGTAGAAATCAAGTAACTAAATTTGGTAAATTTATGGATCCCTTAGCAGATAAATTATTAGTGTCAGCTGCCCTTATATCTCTTGTTGAAATGAATAAATTGTCTTCCTGGGTAGTTGTTGTTATAATTGCTAGAGAGTTTGCTATAACAGGACTTAGAGTTATTGCTGCCTCTGAAGGAATTACTATAGCAGCAAGTTGGTGGGGAAAGTTTAAAACAATTACTCAAATAGTTGCTATAGTATCATTACTATTAGATAATTTTCCATTTTCGATGATAAATTTTCCGTTTGATAAGATAGCTATAGCACTTGCACTAATATTTACAATTGTATCAGGAGTAGATTATATATATAAAAATAAAGAAGTTTTCCTTTCTGGCAATAAGTAATTCTTTAAATATTTAAAGGAGGATTTATGAAAGCAGAAATTATAAGCGTTGGAACAGAACTTTCTTCTGGAGATACTCTGAATACTAATTCTAAATATATTTCAAATAAATTGATGGAATTAGGAATAAGTGTAAATAGACATATAACGGTAAGTGATGATAAGGATATTTTAAGAGAAACTATATTAAATTCTATAGAAAATAGTGATATTTTAATATGTACAGGTGGATTAGGTCCTACACATGATGATATTACCAAAGAAATGTTCGGGGAAGTCTTAAAGAAAGAATTAGTTTTTGATGAAAATATCTTTAATAATATAGAAAGCTATTTCAAAAAAAGAAATATATGTATGGCTGAGAATAATAAAAAACAAGCATTTATATTAGAGGAAAGTAAGCCTTTGAAAAATGAAATAGGAACGGCACCTGGATTATATATTGAGTATATTAATAAGAAAATAATATTACTTCCAGGGCCTCCTAATGAAATGGAAAGAATGTTTGAAAATCAAGTTATTCCTATTTTAGAATATTTGTCACCAGATAAGATAACTTCTACAACTTTAAGAATCATTGGGATAGTTGAAGCAACGGTTGAAAATTTAATAGAAGATGTAATTAAAAGTTATAAGGATTATCTTGAAATAGCTACATATGCTAAAGATGGAATAGTTGATATAAAAGTTACATCAAAGAATAAAAATAGGGATTATAGTAATAAGTACATTGAAGAAGCTACTAAGAAAATAACAGATATATTAAAAGATGATATATATACTTTTGATGAAAGAAGTATAGAAGAGGTTGTTTTTGATATGCTAGTAAATAAGAATCTAAAGATAGGTTTTTGTGAATCTTGTACTGGAGGACTTATATCATCTAGGTTAACTAAGGTATCAGGAGCTTCTAAGGTATTAGAAAGATCGATAATTACATATAGCAATAATTCTAAGATACAAGAACTTTGCGTAAATGAGGAGACAATATCTTCATTTGGAGCAGTAAGTAAAGAAACTGCAAAAGAGATGGCAAGAGGATTACTAAAAAAATGTGAAAGTATAGATATAGCAATATCAGTGACTGGAATAGCTGGTCCTACTGGTGGAACTAAAGAAAAGCCGGTAGGACTAGTTTATATATGTTTAGCACATAAAGATGACTATATAGTTAAAGAAAATTTTCTTATAGGGGATAGACAAAGTATACAGAATAAATCTTCAAACATAGCTTTTAACTTATTAAGAAAATACCTATTAAACCTGATATAACTATTGTAAATCTGATTAAAATTATATTTGACTATATTTAAAAATTGGTTTATAATACCTATATGGAACAAATGTTCGAACAATTAAAGAAGGTGGTGATTCCCAGTATAACTGGGGGGAGTATGATAGAAAAAAAGAAAGCTTTGGAAATGGCCATTGGTCAAATTGAAAAACAATTTGGAAAAGGATCAATAATGACACTAGGAGAAGACTCTAAGTTAAATGTTGAAGCAATTTCTACTGGAGCTTTAGAATTAGATATAGCTTTGGGTATAGGGGGACTTCCACGTGGTAGAATAGTAGAGATATATGGTCCAGAATCTTCAGGTAAAACTACAGTTGCGTTACACGCTATAGCTGAGACACAGAAGATAGGTGGTACAGCAGCATTTATAGATGCTGAACATGCTCTTGATCCTGCTTATGCCAAAAATTTAGGAGTTGATACAGAAAATTTAATAGTATCTCAACCAGATACAGGAGAACAGGCTCTTGAAATTGCAGAAGCTTTAGTTAGAAGTGGTGCAGTTGATATAATAATCGTAGACTCGGTTGCAGCATTAGTTCCAAAAGCAGAAATAGAAGGAGAAATGGGAGATAGTCATATTGGTCTTCAAGCAAGACTTATGTCACAAGCTTTAAGAAAACTAGCAGGAGCTATTAAAAAATCTAATACGTTGGCAATATTTATTAACCAATTAAGAGAAAAAGTTGGAGTAATGTTTGGAAATCCAGAAACTACTACAGGTGGTAGAGCTCTTAAGTTCTATGCATCAGTAAGACTTGATGTTAGAAGAATAGAATCATTGAAACAAGGTGATGAGGTTATTGGTAGTAGAACTAGAGTCAAAGTAGTTAAAAACAAGGTAGCACCACCATTTAAACAAGCTGAATTTGATATTATGTACGGAACAGGGATATCTAGAGAAGGTAATGTGTTAGATGTTGGAGTTGAATCAGATATCATAAATAAATCTGGATCATGGTATAATTATGAAACTCACAGATTAGGTCAAGGTAGAGAAAATGCTAAGGAGTTTTTAAGAGAAAACGTTGATATAGCAAAAGAAATCGAAACTAAAATAAGAGAAAAATTTGAACTAAAAGAATCTGCAACAGATATTAATACAGAATCTAAGAAAAACGATACTTTAAAGGAAGAAAATAAAAAAGATGATTCAAAAAAAGAAAACTAGCTATTGCAAGCTAGTTTTTTGTTTGTAAAAAAAATCATTATAAAATTAATATATACATATTAACCATTATTTTCTTAAGTGTTCCAAAAGAACTTGACATCTAAAATAAAAAGTAATACAATTAAATCGGGTGGAAATATATAGATATAATTAATATTGCCACAATTATACAGTTCTACAAAAAGATATGTAGAATTTCATAGACCGACTCTTAGATTGCTCGGTTTATATTTTTATTAGCTATTTTAAAGTTAAAAACTTTGACTTGGAAATAAGATAACGAATCTTGAAAACTTAATATGGGGAGGTGCTTTATTATTTCAACTGCAGGTATAATTGCAATAACTATAATCGGTATAATAGTCGGTATTTTAGCTGGTTTTTATATAAGAAAGATAATTGGAGAAGGCAAGATAAATAATGCAGAATCAGTTGCAGCTAAAATTATTGATGATGCCAAAAAAGAAAATGAAACAATGAAAAAAGAAATGCTTCTTGAAGCTAAAGAAGAAATTCATAAGATGAGAAACGAAATAGAAAGAGAAAATAAAGAGCGAAGACTAGAATTTCAAAAGCAGGAACGAAGATTGGTTCATAAAGAAGAAACTATTGATAGAAAAAGTGAATCTATAGAAAGAAAAGAAGAAGTTTTATCTAAGAAGATAAAAGATTTAGAAGAAAGAGAAGTTTCAATTAATGAACTATACCAAAAGCAAGTTGAAGAACTAGAGAAAATTTCAGGACTTACTTCTGATGAAGCAAGAGAGATATTACTTAATGATATCAAGAAAGAAATTTCTCAAGAATCAGCTATGATGATAAAAGAAATAGAAACTAAAGCAAAAGAGGAAGCTGAGAAGAAAGCAAGAGAAGTAATCGCTTATGCTATTCAAAAATGCGCTGCAGATCATGTTGCTGAAACTACTGTAACAGTTGTTTCACTACCTAATGACGAAATGAAAGGTAGAATAATCGGTAGAGAGGGAAGAAATATAAGAACTCTTGAAACGTTAACTGGGATAGATTTGATCATAGATGATACTCCAGAAGCGGTTATTCTTTCAGGATTTGATCCAATAAGAAGAGAAGTTGCGAGAATAGCTCTAGAAAAACTTATAGTAGATGGTAGAATACATCCAGCTAGAATAGAAGAGATGGTTGATAAAGCTAGGAAAGAAGTAGAGAATTATATAAGAGAACAAGGGGAACAAGCCGCGTTTGAAACAGGTATTCATGGACTTCATAGTGAATTAATAAGATTATTAGGAAGGCTTACTTTTAGAACAAGCTATGGTCAAAACATATTAAAGCACTCTATAGAGGTTTCTCATTTAGCAGGATTAATGGCAGCTGAAATAGGAGCTGATATAAAGATAGCTAAGAGAGCTGGTCTTTTACATGATTTAGGAAAAGCTGTAGATCATGAAGTAGAAGGTCCTCACGTTGCTATAGGAGTAGATTTAGCTAGAAGATATAGAGAATCTAAAGAAGTTATACATGCGATAGAGGCTCATCATGGTGATGTAGAGCCAGAAACTATAGAAGCAATTTTAGTCCAAGCAGCAGATGCTATATCAGCAGCTAGACCAGGAGCTAGAAGAGAAACATTAGAAGCATATATTAAAAGATTAGAAAAGCTTGAAGAGATAGCAAACTCATTTGATGGAATAGAAAAGTCATTTGCTATACAGGCTGGTAGAGAAGTTCGTATAATGGTTAAACCAGAGTCTGTTAATGATGATCAGATTGTTCATACTGCTAGGGAAATCGTTAAGAGAATTGAAGATGAATTGGAGTACCCTGGTCAGATAAAAGTAAATGTAATAAGAGAAACGAGAGCTATTGAATATGCAAAATAACAGAGAAGACATAATTAATTTGTCTTCTCTTTTTTAATATAAATAATTATAGATAGAAAATTTCATTTCTATAGTAAATATAGGAAAATTATTAAAAATATTTCAATTTAGAAGAGGATTTCTTTGTTATTTGTAGAATATTAAAATACATATATAAAAATATATATAAATATATACAATTATTAAAGGGGGCTTTTTTCAATGGATGTATTAAAAGTATCAGCAAAATCAAATCCAAATTCTGTTGCAGGAGCATTAGCTGGAGTATTAAGAGAAAAAGGTGCTGCAGAAATTCAAGCAATAGGCGCAGGTGCTCTAAATCAAGCAGTTAAAGCAGTAGCTATTGCTAGAGGTTTTGTAGCTCCTAGTGGTGTTGACTTAATTTGCATACCGGCTTTTACAGACATCGAGATTGATGGTGAAGAGAGAACTGCTATAAAGTTAATAGTAGAGCCTAGATAGACTCAATTAAGAGAAAAAAACCTGCCGTTTTATTGTGCAGGTTTTTTTATTTATAAAATTTAAAACATATTTGATTTTATCATAAATGATAACAATATCTAATATATAGAAAATAAAAAATATAGCATAATATATCATATAATCTATTTTAGAAAAATAGATTCATGTGTTAAAATATAAATACAACTATAGAGAGGTGATGTTAATATGCCTAATGCAGACTTACATATACATACTACAGCTTCAGATGGTATGTTAGAACCTAGTGAAGTTGTAGACTGGGGAGTTAAAAAGAAATTAAGAGCTATTGCGATAACAGACCATGATACTGTTGAAGGAATAGAAAGAGCTATAGAAAGAGCAAAGTTATATGATATTATAGTAATTCCAGGTATTGAAATGAGTTGCTTATTTAAGGATGAAGAAGTTCATATATTAGGATACTTTATAGATTATAAATCTTCTAAACTATTAAAACTTACAAATACATTGAAAGAGTCTAGGTTAAATAGAGGGATTAAGATTGTAGAAAAGTTAAAGAGTGAGGGCATAGATATCTCAATAAAAGAAGTAAAAGATGTATCTGAAGGAGACTTGATAGGACGACCTCATATAGCTAGAGTACTTATAAATAAGGGATTAGTTGAAAGTGTAGAAGAAGCTTTTAATAAATATTTAGGAAAAGGGTGCCCTGGATATGTAGAGAGATATAAGATATCTGTTAAAGAAAGTGTTGATCTTATACATTCTATAGGTGGAGCAGCTGTACTTGCACATCCTGGGCTGTTAAAAAATAGTGAGTATATAGATGAAATAATAAAATTTGGGATAGATGGAGTAGAAGTTATACACTCCACACATTCACAAGAACAAAAATATAATTTCATGAAATTAGCCGATAAACTTAATTTAATACAAACAGCAGGATCAGATTGTCATGGGTATATGGTTGATGGAAAACCTATTTTAGGAGATTTTTGTATTGGTTTTAAACAAGTAGAGTTGTTAAAACAAAAGGCAGAATCATATAGATAAAATACAAAGGAGTATTAATATGACAACGTATAAAAATGAAAGAAATAGGCAATTCCCTACTAAAATAAGCACGACCTCTTTTGTTAAACTTTATATATTACATCTTTTAAAAGAAAAAAGCTATTATGGAAATGAGATTATAGAAGAAATAAGATCTAGATTACACAACAAATGGGAGCCAAGTCCGGGTATGATATATCCTTTACTAAGGGAGCTTGAAGAAAATAACTATATTAGTGGATGGTGGCAAGAACCAGATAAGAGATCTATTAGACACTATAGATTAACAGATACAGGATATGAGCACTATCAAAGAATAAAATTAATGTATAAATCTAACTTTGAAGATTCTATGACTATAATAAAAAACACATTATCTGATATTTATAATATATAGAGGAAGAACACTAATTTTGATATTTATATAAACTTTATGATTGGGGGACTATTAAATGAGTTTTAATCTATCAAAAAAAGCAATAAGTATATCACCATCTGTTACTTTAGAAATAACAGCTAAGGCTCAAGAACTTAAGAGTAAGGGGATAGATATTATAGGATTTGGGGCAGGAGAACCTGACTTTAATACTCCTGATAATATACAAAATGTAGGGATAAAAGCCATAAAAGAAGGAAAAACAAGATATACAGCAACATCTGGAATACCTGAACTTAAAAAAGCTATATGTAATAAACTAAAAGTTGAGAATGGACTAGAATATGAGCCAGAGAATATATTAGTTTCAAGTGGAGCTAAGCATTCTATTTTTAATGCTTTTTATGCTATATTAAATCCAGGAGATGAGGTAATAATACCTGTACCTTATTGGGTAAGCTATCCGGAGTTTGTAAAACTTTCAGATGGCGTACCTGTTTATGTAGAAACTAAAGAAGAAAACAACTTTAAGTATGATATAAAGGAACTAGAAAAGGCTATTACAAAGAAGACTAAAGCTATAATACTAAATAGCCCTAGTAATCCAACAGGGACTGTATATACTAAAGAGGAATTAGAAAGTATAGCTGATTTAGCAGTTAGAAATAATATATTTATTATTTCTGATGAAATATATGAAAAACTAATTTATGATAACGAAAATCACATAAGCATAGCTTCATTAAACGAAGAGATTAAAGATCTTACGATAGTAATAAATGGTATGTCTAAAGCATATGCAATGACAGGGTGGAGAATAGGATATGCTGCTGCACATAAGGATATAGTAAAAGTAATGACTAACTTACAAAGTCATATGACATCAAACCCTACTTCAATATCTCAATATGCAAGTGTAGAAGCTTTAGAGGGAGATCAAGAAGTAATAGGAGAAATGAAAAAGCATTTTGAAGAAAGAAGAAATTTTATGGTAGATAAAATAAATTCAATAAAATATTTATCATGTAAGAATCCTAAAGGGGCTTTCTATATAATGGCCAATATATCTCAAGTAAAAGGAAAAACTATAAAAGGTAGATTAATAAATGATTCTCTAGATTTTACTAAATTGTTACTAGAAGAAGCTAATGTAGCAATAGTTCCTGGGATTGCATTTGGAGCAGATGACTTTATAAGACTATCATATGCCACTTCTATAGATAATATAAAGGAAGGATTAGAAAGAATAGAGCGTATTTTGGAATAGATACTATAATATATTGGAAGGAGTAACTTATAAATATATGAACGATACTTATGAGAATCCATTGATAACAAGATACTCGAGCAAAGAAATGGCTAGACTATTTTCTTCAGATTCAAAATTTGGAACTTGGAGAGAACTTTGGATAGCTCTAGCAGAAGGCGAAAAAGAATTAGGATTAAATATAACGGAAGAACAAATAGATGAAATGAAATTATACAAGGATAATATAAATTATGATATAGCTTCTCAAAAGGAAAGAGAATTTAGACATGATGTTATGGCTCATATACACGCTTACGGAGTACAATGTCCTAAAGCTATGCCTATAATTCATTTGGGAGCAACTAGTGCATATGTTCAAGACAATACTGATATTATATTAATGAAAAAAGCTCTTGAAATTTTAGAGAAAAAGTTAGTAAATTTTATGGATAAAATGTCTCGCTTCGCTATAAAGTATAAAGATTTACCTACACTGGGTTTTACTCATTTTCAACCGGCACAATTAACTACAGTTGGTAAAAGAGCTACCTTATGGCTACATGATTTATATATGGATTATGAAAACTTAGAATATACTAAATCTAATATAAAATTAAGAGGAGTTAAAGGTACAACAGGTACTCAAGCAAGCTTTTTAAATTTATTTGACGGAGACCATGAAAAAGTAAAACAATTAGATAAAATTGTGTCTAAGAAAATGGGGTTTGATAAAACATATCCAGTTACTGGTCAAACATATCCCAGAAAGCTAGATTCAGATGTTTTACATGTATTAAGTAGTATAGCTCAAACTCTTCATAAGATAACTAATGATATAAGATTACTTCAACATCTTAAGGAAATAGAAGAGCCTTTTGAAAAAAATCAAATAGGATCATCTGCAATGGCATATAAAAGGAATCCAATGAGAAGTGAAAGAATAGCATCTTTAGCGAGATTAATAATTGCAAATAATTTAAATCCAGCTATGACAGCTTCAACTCAATGGTTTGAAAGGACACTGGATGACTCAGCAAATAGAAGAATAACTATACCACAAACATTCTTAGCATGTGATGCTATAATAGAAATTGCTATAAATGTATTTAGTGGCTTAGTAGTTTATGAAAATGTTATAAGAGAACATGTTAATAACGAACTTCCTTTTATGGCCACAGAGAATATTATAATGGAAGCTGTAAAAAAAGGTGGAGATCGTCAAGAACTACATGAGATTATTAGGCAATTATCTATGGAAGCTGGTAAAGAAGTTAAAGAAAAAGGAAAAAGAAATGATCTTATAGATAGATTACTTAATAACAGTAATTTTAACCTTAGTAAAGAAGAAATACAAAATGTATTAAAGCCAGAAAACTTTGTAGGAAGAGCTCCAGAACAAGTTGTAGAATTTATAGAAGAGTGTATAAATCCTATTTTAAGTAAATATAAAGATGTACTGGGACTAGAAATAGAGCTTAATGTGTAAAGGTAATATTTAAAGATATTTATAAAATTAATATATTTTAAGACTCCTTTGGTAATGAGAATTTTAATTTTGCTAGAGGAGTTTTTTATTGTAAATATTTATTTAATAGTATTAATTACATAAAAAATAGATTTATGGGATATATTTATCGAAAGACTTTGAGTGTATTTTTGAATTAGTAGAATATTAGAGTGAAATATAAATAAAACTATCATACAAAATGTTATCATAAATGATAAAGAGATTTCAGTAAACTAATAAATTTTAATTTTAGTATATAATAAAATTATTTGAAGTAATAAATTATATAAATATAAAAAAACTTGCTAATTCTTAGCAAGTTTTATGATTTTGTGAGATTTATTCTACTTCTACAATCCATCCTTCTGGAGCTTCTACATCTCCGAATTGAATTCCACAAAGAGTATCGTAAAGCTTTTTAGTAACAGGACCTACTTCTGTTTCACTATAAAAAACATGAAGATTATCTTTATACTTTATACCACCTATAGGAGTTATAACTGCTGCAGTTCCACAAGCTCCCGCTTCTTTAAATTCATCTAACTTATCTATATATACATCTCTTTCTTCTACTTCCATTCCTAGATACATACTTGCTATGTTCATAAGTGAAATTCTAGTTATACTGGCAAGTATAGAAGGAGACTTTGGAGTAACGAATTTATTATCTTTAGTAATACCAAAGAAGTTAGCAGAACCTACTTCTTCTATTTTAGTATGTGTCATAGGATCAAGATAAATACAGTCAGCAAATCCTTCCTCTGAAGCTACTTTATGAGGATAGAGACTAGCAGCATAGTTTCCACCTACTTTTGCAGCTCCTGTTCCAAAAGGTGCAGCTCTATCATAGTCAGAAACTAAGAAATTAACAGGTGTAACTCCCCCCTTAAAATAAGGACCTACAGGAACACAAAATACACAGAAAATATATTCAGGAGCAGGTTTTACTCCAATATTATCACCAGTGCCTATTATAAATGGTCTCAGATAAAGCGTTCCACCAGTTCCATATGGAGGCACATATTCAGAATTTGCTTTTACAACTTGTATACATGCATCTATGAACTTATCTTCTGGAATTTCTGGCATCAGTAAACGATTGCAACTTCTATTTAAACGTTTAGAATTTTGATCAGGTCTAAATAGCTGAATCTTGCCATCTTTTCTACGATAAGCTTTGAGTCCTTCAAAACATTGTTGACCATAGTGAAGTGCAGTTGAAGCTTCACTTATGGTTAGATTATTGTCTTCAACTAACTTTCCTTCATCCCATTTTCCATCTTTCCATGTTGAAATATAGCGAAGATCTGTTTTAATGTAATCAAATCCTAAGTTATCCCAATCGATATTTGCAGTTTTTGTCATAAAAATCTCTCCAGTATATAGTAAATTTTAAAGTTTAAACTAGTAAAGAGTATATTAAAAATTTTATTAGAACTAAAAATATTAAATTTAATATAAAGTATCAAAATAAAGAAATTATTTTATGTATAATTATAACACAATTAAAAATATTTATGAAGATACTTAATATTAATTACTATATACTTAAATAGTTTTAAAGGGACTTAATCAGAGTCAAATAGCTGATAAAAAAATGTATCAAAAATGTATGTTACTAGAGTAATGAAAAAAGTACGTAAAATGTTAGAAGAAAATCATTATAATAATATTAGTTTCTGATAACATACAAATGAAAAGAAAACAATCATATCTGTTTTTGATAATATCTAGAGGAAAATTATAAAAATATTTACTATATTATAAAAGATTATTATTAAGTTGTAGCTTAATAATAAATCTCCTTATGATTTACATAAGGAGATTTTCTATTTTTTATTACTAATTCAATACTAAAATTTTGGTGAATTTATTTTATATTAAACAATTTTAGTTATAGTTATAGCAGCTGAGTTAGTGTTTACTAAACCAAGAGTTAATATACCTGTAGTGAATAGTGTTAGTTGTGCCCCAGTATTAGCTTGGAATATTGCTTGACCTACGATATTTGATTCAGCGGATAATCCTACAGAAATAAATGATTGAGAACCAGGTATAACAGTTCCATTTAATCTTAACTGTATAGTAGTAAGGAGAGATACTCCTGTTCCTAAATACAGGTTATAGTCAACTTGATATACACCAGTTTCAGTTAATGTTATAATATCTCCAGTTCCATTTATGTTGATGTTAGCAGTACTAACATCAACATTCGGAAAGGTTATATTTGCCCCTAGCACACTGGCATTTACAAATTGTGATGTGTTGGCAAAGAAGCCATATCCACTTATAGGTTCAGTTGATCCAGTAGGTCCAATAGCACCTTGAGGACCAATATTACCCTGAGATCCAGTAACACCAGTAGGTCCCGTAATTCCCCTGGCACCTTGGGGACCAGTGGCCCCAGTAGCTCCAGTCAGACCAGTCGAGCCGGTAGGGCCAGTTGGACAAACACATGAACAAGCTATAGATGAAATATACGGAGAATTTCTTCCATTAACAGATGAAAATTTAGCTATAGATGAATATGTACTAGAAGATAAGTTATTATTAGATTCCCCACCTTTAATGGTTATACCAAAGTTTGGATCAGGACTATTTATCCATTCTATAACGAGATCAGTTATATTAAATTCATTATATTTTTTTAAACTTGAATTATCGAGTTTAAATTCTATTTGTGTTTCTATAAAGTTTGGAGCGTCATTCCAAGTTACAGTTAAAGCATCGAAGTTTTCTGTATTTTTGTATATAGATATAACGTTGTTTATACATTGGTATTTTACTTCTTCAACATATAAATATAAAAATATTTTTTCAAAATTGAAGGGTATTTTACTTATATCAAATTTAATTAATGTTCTATAAATGTTACGTTTATAACAATCTATATTACTCGAACCAGTAGATATAGTTTTAGAATTACCAAAATTAGTTTCGGGCTGAAAACTAGATATATATGAAGATGAACTAGCATATATAATTACATTATTTTTAAGTCTTTAAAAGATTGTCTTATAGTTATGACAATATATAATATGAGCTTTAAACAAAAGTGGAACAAGTTTTTTAAAGACATACTGTATAATAACCTAAGACACTTCGGGAGTGAGATATTTAAAAGATATACATAAGTTTGTATATGATATAAAAAATGAGGTAATATTATACGAGGTAATAGAATTATTTTAAAGATAGTAAATGAAATAATAGTTGTATATATAATATCCTAATTATTCAAGAAAAAGTCGAGCATTATAGTGTAAAAGCATATAAATTAGAATGGGTAGACAAGTTTCCACAATTTGGAAATCATTTGTTTTGCAAGTTTATTAAAGACTATATATTATAGTTATACAAAACAGATGATAGAATACAAATTTTATTGCAAAAGATATATTTTATTATATAAATATGTTGCATTACACAATTATAAAAATGTTTTAGTAAATTCAGGAAACAAAATATGTAAAAAGTATACATTATAAAGATATTTAGAATTGACTTTTATAAAGATCTAAACTGTAATATTGAAGACATTATTACTTGCATAAAATACAAGACTTTAAAATAGAATTTTATCTTAATAAAAATTTTTGACAATATAAAGGCTGTCGATTATCGACAGCCTTTATATCAATTATACAATTGTTAATCCTGCGCTTGCATATCCTTCTACAGTGTTGATTAGTGATGCTCCTGTAGCAGTAATATAGAATACTAACAACAAGCGAGTTTCTTCGGTTACAGGGATATTTAATCCCCTAAGAATACCATTAGAAATGGTACCAGTTGCTACAACACCTGTTAAGCTTGGTGAAAGTGTTATATTTGTGCCAGCAACAGGTGTGAATGTGTTATCTGGTGTAGACGAAGAATAAAGCTGAGCATTAATTGTTACAGTAGATCCAACAAGTGATAGTGGTGCAGTCGTACTAAAATACGCAGCTATAGAAGTTATTACACCATCTCTAGGTGCTGAGAATGCAAAGTTAATTGATGTTGCTGAGGACCCTGTAAGGTCAATAGAAGAACCTAAATCAGCAAGCCCTTGAGCAGAACTTCCGAAACCTATAAAGGCTGGCAGACCTGCTAATCCTCCGTCAATAGATGTTAATGAAACTGGTGAACTAGATGCAAATGGAATAATAGCTCCATTTCCAGCAGCACCAGTTGGGCCAGTCGGACCTGTTGGACCAATGTCACCAGTAGCACCAGTTGGACCTGTTGGACCAATGTCACCAGTAGCACCAGTTGGACCTGTTGGACCAGTGTCGCCAGTAGCACCAGTTGGACCTATATCACCAGTAGCTCCAGTTGGACCAGTCGGACCAGTGTCGCCAGTAGCTCCAGTTGGGCCAGTCGGACCTGTTGGACCAATGTCACCAGTAGCTCCAGTTGGACCTGTTGGACCAGTGTCGCCAGTTGGGCCAGTTGGACCAATGTCACCAGTAGCACCAGTTGGACCTGTTGGGCCAATGTCACCAGTAGCACCAGTTGGGCCAGTCGGACCTGTTGGGCCAATGTCACCAGTAGCACCAGTTGGGCCAGTCGGACCTATATCACCAGTAGCTCCAGTTGGACCAGTCGGACCAATGTCACCAGTAGCTCCAGTTAGACCAGTCGGACCAATGTCACCAGTAGCTCCAGTTAGACCAGTCGGTCCAGTTGGACCAGCAGGGCCAGTAGAACCAGTCGGTCCAGTAGCACCTGTTATACCAGTTGGACCAGTTGGACCAGTTGGACCAGTAGCTCCAGTAGCTCCAGTCGGACCAGTAGCACCAGTTAGACCAGTCGGTCCAGTTGGACCAGTAGCTCCAGTAGCTCCAGTAGAGCCAGTAGCACCAGTTAGACCAGTGGATCCGGTTGGACCAGTAGCTCCAGTACGGCCAGTAGCTCCAGTTATACCAGTGGCTCCGGTAGCACCAGTAGATCCAGTGGCTCCAGTTAGACCAGTGGCACCAGTGGTACCAGTTGGGCCAGTAGCTCCAGTCGGACCAGTAGCACCAGTTAGACCAGTAGCACCAGTTGGACCAGTCGGACCAGTACCACCAGTTAGACCAGTAGAACCAGTAGCACCAGTTATACCAGCCGGGCCAGTAGAACCAGTAGCACCAGTTATACCAGTGGCTCCGGTAGCACCAGTCGGACCAGTCGGACCAGTAGCACCGGTTAGACCAGTGGCACCAGTAGCACCAGTCGGACCAGTAGCACCGGTTGGACCAGTCGGTCCAGTTGGACCAGTCGGACCGGTTGGACCGGTCGGACCAACTTGAGCTATAATAACCTGGTCAGTTAGATCGGTTATATTTTTATCACTCAAATTGATTCACTCCTAATTTTTTACTATTTGATGTGTCCTAGATATAAGACAAACATGATATAAATTTTTAAAGAAAAGTGGAATGATTATTTAAAGAATATTTGATTTCAATTGAATTAGATTATTATGCTTAAAAAGTTTTGAGCTTGTCTAGTATCTGTGACAATAACATAATATGAATTTTAAAGAAAAGTGGAACCATTATTTTAAAAAACATATCATATACTATACCCGAGAAATTTCTGTAATGAGGTGTTTAAATGATATCTATAAGTTTGTGTATGATAGTAAAGAATGAAGAAGATGTTATTACTAGATGTTTAGACTCTGTAAAAGATATAGTAGATGAAATAATAATAGTAGATACAGGTTCTAATGATTCAACTGTAGAAAAGGTTAAACAATATGGTGCGAAGGTATATGAATTTGAATGGGTAGATGACTTTGCAAAGGCGAGAAATTATTCATTTAGTAAAGCTACTAAAGATTATATATTATGGTTAGATGCAGATGATGTTATGCGTCCTGATGACGTTGAAAAATTTAAGGAGTTAAAGTCAAATCTAGATAGATCTGTAGATTCTGTAACAATGAAATATATTTTAGGACTAGATGAAAACAATAATGCTACTAGTTCTTTAAGAAGGAATAGATTGGTAAAAAGAGAAAAGAATTTTATATGGATAGGGAAAATACACGAGTATTTGAATGTTTATGGAAATATTCGCAATTGTGATATATCGGTGGTTCATATGAAAAATAAGCCACATACAGATAGAAACTTGAAAATATTCAAAAAAATGATAGAAGAAAAAGTACCTTTTAGTACAAGAGATATATTTTACTACGCAAACGAGCTATATTACAATGATTATAAAGAAGAAGCTTCAATTCAATATAAGAAATTTTTGGACACTAATGATGGTTGGGTAGAAGATATAAAAACTGCATGTAGTAATTTATCTGAATATTATTATAGTATAGGTGACAAAGAAAATGAGTTGAAATATATATTCAAATCATTTGAATATGATGTTCCTAGATCTGATTTTTGTTGTAGATTGGGATATAAGTTCTTAAATGAGAATAATATAAATTCAGCTATATTTTGGTATCTGTCAGCAATTAGTAATAAGCCTAGTGAAGATAACCTTGGCCTAGTTAGCCATCACACATACACTTGGTTACCTCTTTTACAACTTTGTGTATGTTATTCAAAAATAAATAAATTTGAAGAAGCTAATATTTTTAATGAAAAAGCAGCGAAATATGTACCAGACCATCCTTCTGTAAAACACAATCGAGAATTTTTAAAAGGAAAATTAAAAGAGTTAGAAGAATCAAACAATCAAAACTAATATTATTAGTAAATGTTAAAATTTATAGTAGAAAATATCGTCTCTTAAATATATTTATATTGAAGAAACTGTAGAGTTGTTTACTATTTGATAAAGTATCTTAAAAACATAATAAGTTATATATTAAGAGATAAAAGGAAAGGTTCGGAAAGACAAATGAAGATCTATAATAAATTAGTCAGAGATAAAATACCTGAGATAATAGAAAAAAGGTGGTAAAAAGTTCGAAATAGAAATAGTTTCAGGAACAGAATATCTTTCATTCTTAGAAGAAAAATTAATAGAAGAAGTAGATGAATTTAATAAAGATGAAAATTTGGAAGAATTAGCAGATATTTTAGAAGTAGTGTATGCATTAACTGAAAATTTAGGACATACAATAGATGATTTATTGAAAAAAAGAGAAGAAAAGAAAAATCAACGGGGTGGTTTTAAGAAGAGAGTAGTATTGAAAAATGTATATTAGAGACTATAGAATTATATTAAAAAAGAATCTTTAATTAATTAAAGATTCTTTTTTAATTATGAGGATAGTAAATTAATAAATATATAATATTGTTTTAATGAAACTCAAATTTAGATATAATACTATATAAAAGAAAGGATGGTTATTATGAGAAAATATAATAGGGCATTTATAATTATGATTATTATGTGTCTAATTTCTATTTTATCAGGCTGTACGAATATAGGAGCTGAAGGGACACTAAAAGCTAAAGTAAATATAAATGGCACGGTAGATTTAAACTTAGATATATTAGCTAATAAAAAATCTTTCGGTTTTCTTAATGATAATAATAATCCTATATATATTATAAAAGATAAGCTGGAAGAAAAGGGATTTAAGGTAAGTAACTTAGTAAGAGAAGAAAAGATGGGTATTCATGCTACTAAACATGTAGAAAATGTAAAGCAGGAATTATCTTTGTTTAAGAATATGGAAGTATTTGCAAGCGAAAACAGTAATAACAAGAAGAATGAAATGTTTAGGGTAGAAAAGGGGTGGTTTAAAACTAAATATACTTTAGATGCTAATATTAATGTTACAGAAAATATACGTTCTAATGGACTAGAAGAAATATTGATAAATTCTATATTATCTGACGTAAAGTTAAAACTAATATTAGATTTGCCTATAAAGCCTAGTGAACATAATGCGTCTATAGTTAAACAAGACGGAAAAGTACTAGAATGGGATATAGTTCCTACTACAAACAATAAGGTATTAATGAAAGCAGAGTCCTTGAATGTTGTTAACACTGTTATAGCGATAGTTTCATTTGTAATACTATTCATAGTGTTGTTCTTTTTATTTAAAAAAATGCTACATATACTATTCGGGAATAATATGAAAAATTAAAATGGAATATTTATGTGTTCTTTTTAAATATATTGTATACATCAAGAAAACGTTGAGCTTCTAAGTAATCTCCTTTTTTATTATATATATTTAGAAATTAAATAATAGACATAAGGATTAGAAGGATCTATCGATAGAGATTTTTTTAATAGTTCTAGAGCTGTATCTACATCATTTTTATTAATTTTCTCTTCAGCTAATTTTAATAGGTTGGTAGATTCTTTGTTGTGCTCAACAGAGTTTGAAATTTTCTTTAAAGTTTGTTTAATTCTGTTTGTAGTAAAAGGTTTTTGCAAGTATGCGACAGCTCACATTTGTGTACATTCTATTGCATTTTTTATAGTTGGAAAAGCTGTTATTATAACTACAGGAGTTTGAACACCTTGTTCTCTAATTTTTCTTAATACTTCTGTACCACTAATTTTAGGCATTTTTATATCTAAAAAAGCTAAATCAAAAATCTGATTTTCAAATATCTCTAGAGCCTTTTCTCCGTTTTCTACACTTGTTACTTCAAATCCTTCATGTTTAAGACATGTGGTTAATAAGTTTCTAATATTCTTCGTATCATCTGCAACTAACACTTTTTTCATAAGATTACTCCCTTCAAATATTATTAGAAAAAATAAAAAATGTTTAACTACACTGGTAAAGTAAAAATAAAATTACTTCCTATATCCAACTCGCTTTCACACCAAATTTCTCCACCATGATCTTCTACAATATTTTTAGCAATTGATAACCCTGGATCAGCTCCTCTTACTTCTATTTCTGAATTTTCCACTTGGACAAATTGCTGAAATATATTTTTAGTATACTCACTTGGAATGCCTATTCCTGTATCTTTAACTGAGACATGCATTTTATTTTTATACATGTAAGCTTGAACCAAAATTTCATCCCCAGCATTAGTATACTTTAAGGCATTTCCAATTAAATTGTTTAGTACCCATATTATTTTTTCTTTATCTATATTTACCTTTGGTAAATTTTCACCAACTAAATAATAAAGATTTACGCCTTTATTTTCAGCTTGGATATAGAACGGTTTAATACAATGCTCAATAATACTAGCTAAAGAAGTAAGTTTCATATCATAAGCGAAATCTGTAGATTCTAACTTAGATAAATTCAATAAATTATTAATTAAACTAGTTAGCTTTTGACATTCTTCCTCTATGGATAACAAAGTATTCTCTTGATCAGTATTTAAATTGCCTAATGTCTTATCTTTTAAAAGACTAGATCCCATCATTATAGATGTTAAAGGAGTTTTAAATTCATGAGATATAGTAGATATAAAGTTTGTTTTCATTTTTTCTAGCCCTTTAAGTTCTGTTATATTTTGAAACAAAACTACGACACCATTTAAATTAGAACTTGTATCCTCTATTTTTGTTACAACTACATTAAAGTAATATTTTGATTCATTTGAGTTTATATAAAATATGTTTTCTGTATGATAGTCATTGGATTTGGATAGTACTAATGATATATAATCATATAGTTTTCCTTCTCTCACTATCTCTAAAAAATGTTTTTTAAATGCAACATGTTCCTTGGTATTAAAGAAACTTTCGAAGGCTTTATTTATAAGAACAATCCTATAATCCTTGTCTAAAACCATTAAAGGGTCAGATATACTCTTTACTATGGCTAAAGATCTATTCTTTTCTGTTATTACTTCTCCAAGAGTACTTTCTTCAAATAACGCTAACCTTTCTGTTATTCTATTAAACTCCATTGATAACTGTCCTATTTCGTCGTTAGATTCAATATCAATTTGCTTGTTTATATTTCCATTTTTAACTTCTTTCATTAATTTGATTAGTTGTTCTAATGGTCTAGTAAACTTATTCGCAAAAAATCTAGAAATAAAAAAACCACCTACAACACAAAAAATAGATAATACTAATATTACATACATTGACGTTTTTGAATTATTTGTAGCTAAAGATTTACTTTGAAACATGGCTGTTTCATTAACATTCCATATAGACTGTAAATCTTTTTTTAATTTTAAAAAAAGTGGTTTTACATCATATGTGTATTTTTCAGTTAATTTTACTTTATCATTACCATATTGACTTAAATTACTAAAAGAATCTATATATTTTAAATAATCTTTTTTTATACTTTGAACTAGCTCTTTTTCACCGTTTTCTGTGACATTATTAAACTCTTTATAATACCATTTGAAGAATTCGTCTACATTATTGTTGAATGTTTTTATTCTAGTATCATAATCACCACTTATATAAGTCAAGATTGCACTGTCTTGTCTCTCAAGTGTACTTATCATATTACTTACCATTTTTAGACGTTCATAATTGTCTGTTATTAATCCATCAATTGACTTTGTAAGACCGTAAAGATTTATAACAGATACAATTCCTACAATAGCTAACATTATAATTAATGAAAAATAAACTAAAGATATTTTTTGTTTTAGAAGCTTCATTAATATCGCCTTCTTTGTTTCTTATTTTTTTATATAAATAATTTAAATATTAGTATATATGAGCTATATATCTTGTTCAAACTTATCTACCTAAGATAAAAGAAAGGTTTAAGAAAAAAACATATGTCCAAATTAGATAAATTGAAACAACTGTTCCTGATAGTATAGAGAAAAAATTATATGAAATACCATTGTATTTTAGTTTTTTTATTTTGGTATTATAATAAGCTTCATTATAAATCACATCACTACATTATTTATGAGGAGGTAGGAGAAAAAATGATAGATATAGTTATGATTTTCATAATTTTAATATTATATGCGGCTATGCATGGGTTAATTAACTGGTCATCTGCAGTAGTAGAAAATGATACAAGAAACATTAAACTTCATAAATAGCAAGAAGGAGTGAAGATTTTGATTTTATTATTTTTAATATCAATTTTTATAGTTATATACCTAATTTATGTATTGATATATCCTGAAAAATTTTAGTTGAGATTAGGGAGGTTATTAAAGTGTTATTTGTGGTACTATCAACTATTGTAACTTTATTATTAGTAATATTAATGGCTAAACCTATGGGTAGCTATATTTATAATGTATTTACACTTAGTCCATCAAAGATAGATAAAGTGTTTAGTCCTATTAAAAACTTTATATATAAGATATGTAATATAAACAAAGATGATCAAAGTTTGAAAAACTATATTATATCTTTATTGATAACAAACACAATAATGATAGGAATTATATATTTAATATTGAGAACTCAAGGATTTTTACCTTTAAATCATAATGAAATAGGGAATATGGAACCATCATTAGCTTTTAATACAGCCATAAGCTTTATGACTAACACCAACTTACAACATTATAGTGGAGAAGTAGGACTAAGTTATCTTTCGCAAATGATAGTTATAATATTTACAATGTTTACAGCAACAGCTACAGAAATTTCGGTAGCTATTGCATTTATAAGAGGTTTATCAGGTAAACCTTTAGGAAATTTTTTTGTTGATTTTATAAGAAGTATTACTAGAATTCTCGTACCAGTATCAGTTATAGCTTCATTAATATTTATTGCTTTAGGTGTTTCACAAACACTTGAAAGATCTGTTACAGCTAATACTATAGAAGGAGCAAAACAAGTTATAAATCGTGGACCTATAGGTTCATTTCTTTCTATAAAAGAATTAGGGAATAATGGAGGAGGATTTTTTGGAGGAAACTCTTCTCGTCCTTTTGAAAATCCCAATGCATTAAGTAACCTACTTCAAATGTTACTTATGTTTCTTTTACCTACATCTCTTCCTTTCACTTATGGAAGAATGGTCAGAAACAAAAAAAGAAGGTAGAGTGCTTTTTATATCAATGCTATTAATTTTCATAGTATTTGTATCTATAGCAATCAAAGTCGAATATAGTGGAAATCCAGCTCTTGCATCTTTACCAATAGATCAGTCTATAGGAAGTATGGAAGGTAAGGAAGTAAGATTCGGAACTGGAATGTCAACTCTTTATTCTATGGTTACTACTGCTGCTGAAACAGGAGCAGTAAACAACATGCACGATACTTTAACTCCAATAACAGGGATGTTAGCAGTTTCTAATATGTTACTTAACACGGTATTTGGAGGAGTAGGATTCATGAATGTGTTAATGTATGTAATGATTGCTGTATTTATGTCGGGATTAATGGTAGGAAGAACACCAGAATTTTTGAAAAAGAAAATTGAAAGTAAAGAAATGAAACTAATAGCAGTTACTATATTAATTCATCCGCTACTTATACTAGAATTTACAGCACTAGCATTATTCTTGAATATAGGGAATGAAAGTATTTCTAATCCAGGATTTCATGGAATAACACAAATTCTTTATGAATTTACATCTTCAGCTGTAAATAACGGGTCTGGATTTGAAGGACTTGCTGATAACACATTATTTTGGAATATTACAACAGGAATAGTTATGTATATAGGGAGATATTTTTCTATGATAACATTACTTTCTGTATCTTACTCAATGCTGAATAAGCAGACAGTTCCTAATACTGTTGGAACTTTTAGAACAGATACTGCTTTGTTTGGAGGTATATTAATAGGGATAATTTTTATAGTTGGAGCATTAACATTCTTTCCAAGTATAGCTTTAGGACCTATTGCTGAATTTCTAACCATATAGTTTTAATTATTGTTTAGGGAGGATTTAAAATGAGTAAATCTACTCGAGTCATAAGTAATAAAATTTTAAAAGAAGCTGTTAAACAATCTTTTATAAAGCTAAATCCTAAGCTTATAATTAAAAATCCTATTATGTTTATAGTTGAAATAGGATTTCTAATAACTTTAGTAACATCTATATTTCCTAACTTTATAACAAGTAAATTAGATACTTCTTTAAGTTTCACTATATCTTTAATATTATTTTTTACAATTCTATTTGCTAATTCTGCAGAATCTATAGCTGAAGGTAGAGGAAAGGCTCAGGCTGATTCTTTGAAGAAATCAAAGAAAGATATAATAGTAAATAAATTATTGCCAAATGGTAACGTAGAAAAGATACCATCAACAAGCTAAAGAAAAATGACATAGTTATAGTTTCTAAAGGAGAGTTGATACCTGGTGATGGAGAAATTATAGAGGGACTAGCATCTATTGACGAATCAGCAATAACTGGAGAATCGGCTCCGGTTCTTAAAGAAGCTAGTGGGGATCTCTCTTCTGTTACAGGTGGAACTTTGGTTGTAAGTGGTGAAATTAAAGTTAAAATAAGTGTTAATCCAGAAGAATCATTTTTAGAAAAAATGATATCTTTAGTAGAAGGAGCGGAAAGACAGAAAACTCCAAATGAAATAGCTTTAAATACTGTATTAGTAAGTTTAACAATTATATTTTTAATAGTAGTGATTACTTTACCTTTTTCACAAAATATATAGGATTTCAGATAGAGATACCATTGCTTATTTCTTTATTGGTATGCTTGATACCAACTACTATTGGAGGACTTTTACCCGCAATAGGAATTGCAGGAATGGATAGAGTTACTCAATTCAATGTAATAGCTATGTCAGGTAAAGCTGTAGAAGCTTCTGGAGATATAAATACCATTATTTTAGATAAAACAGGTACAATAACTTTTGGTAATCGTATGGCTTATGAGTTTGTACCAGTAGGAGATGAAAATATTGAATCAATAAGTGTATGGTCAGCTATAGCATCTATATATGACGATACTCTAGAAGGAAGATCTATTATTAAACTAGTAGAGAAAAGAAAAATAGATATGATGCGTCAATTACTGAGAATGGGGAATTTATAGAGTTTAAAGCCGAAACTCGTATGAGTGGCATAGATTTGAAAGATGGACGTAAAGTTAGGAAGGGAGCAGTAGATGCTATTAGAAAATGGGTAGAGGAGCAGGGAGGAGAAATACCATATAATCTTCAAGCCGAAAGTGATAAAATAGCATCCCAAGGAGGAACGCCCTTAGCTGTTGCTGTAGACGATAGAATATATGGACTTATCCATCTTAAGGATACAGTAAAACCAGGTATGAGAGAAAGATTTGAAAAACTAAGATCTATGGGAATAAAGATAATAATGTGTACAGGAGATAATCCTATAACTGTGGCTACAATTATCAATAACTTCTACTTCATCAGCTAGTTCTATAATTAAATCAGGTACAGTTTCATTTACTCTAATACCTGTTATATGCTTTATGCTATCATTTAAGCTTTCTAAATGTTGTATATTAAAGTACTTATTACGTTGAATATTTTCTTTATATCTTTTATTATATTTTGAACCTGGAACATTATTGTGAGCTAATTCATCAACTAATACTGATTCGGGATTTCTTTTTATTATGGCTTCGGTATCCATTTCTTCTAATGATATTCCATTATAAGTTATTTGCTTTCTAGGTATAATTTCTAAATTTTTAATTTGGTAATTTGTTTCTTTTCTACCGTGGCATTCTATATAACCTATAATGATATCTTCGCCACTTTCTAATCTTCCATTAGCCTCATCCAACATAGCAAAAGTTTTACCTACACCTGGAGCATATCCTAAGAAGATTTTTAATTTTCCTTTACTTTATTTATCTAATAATTTCAGTGCTTCATTTGGAGTCATTCGTTTAGGCTCACACATATTTATGATTCTTCTCGTGTAACATATAGTTTAAAATTCCCTTTTGAATAACTAAATATGAAAACAACAAAATATAAATAGTTATTTGATAGTCTATTATATAAAAAATAATTTTATAGAGTTAAATGTTTATTTTGGATAGAAATATGAATCATAGTTATCTTATAATAAATGAATATAATTGTATAGTAGAATATTGAGGGTTGCGATACTTAGTCGAAGTATAAGAAAATACATAATTATTAAATAGACGGGAGTATTTAATTGGTGTTTAATGCTTTTTAGAATATATAATGTAGATAGACTTAAATATAAATATAAAGGATAAATATAGAAGTGTTATAAAATGTGTGATGAAAAGAGACTGTTTTTAACTAAACTAATTAAATAAAGATTGATTTTAGAAAGTATAAAAGTGCATTGAGAAGTTTATTTTAAAATGCTTTTGAAGTATAAGTAAAGTAAAAAAAGCCAACTTATATATAAGTTGGCTTTTTATTATAAAACAATATATCTATTGAACTCTAATGGCTTTTACAAAGTTATTAACAAAGTAAGTATTACTCATATTAGTTATTATAATTTTTTTCTTAGAGGTACTAGCGTGTATGTAAGTTTTATTATCTAAAGCAATAGCAACATGTCCTACTTTACCAGGTGTATTTTCAAAAAACAGCAAATCACCTGTTTGTATATTATTTCTATTAATAACAGTTTTATTCATATTAGCTTGCTCACTAGCTCTTCTAGGTAGATTGATTCCTAAATTACCAAATACATATTTAGTAAATCCTGAACAATCAAATCCATTAGGACTAATTCCGCCACTCTTATAGGGAACATTCAAATATTTAAGAGCTTCATTTTTAATCTTAGATGTAAATGCATTACTTTCACTATTTACAGCTTGTACAGTTTTTGAATTTGATGCATATACTGTGTTATTAACTAATACCGAAGATGTGATAACTGATAAGCATGCTATTGAAATACTTAGAACTTTTTTACATAACTTTACTTTCTGATCTTTAGTATTTTTGATCTTATTAATAATCAAGACGTTACCTCCTTAATTAATTTACATGATAAAAATTCCTTATTTTTAAGTATATCAAAATGTGGAAGAAAATTCAAACAAATAATTACAAAATAGAAACAAAATTGGAAAATGTATTACAAAACAATGAAAAATAGTAAAATGGTAAAACACTTTATGGAAATGTTTTAGAGATAGAGGAAGAGATAAGCGACGTAGATAAAAATAATATAGAAAACTTTGTTTAATGACTCTAAAGCATTTAACTGTATTTATAATTCAAAATATGAATACTTTGATTTAAATTATTCTAATAAAAAAATAATGAATATTAAAGTATTCATTCAATATATAGCGGGATAAAGAATATATAGAAAAAATTATTTATTAAATTTAAAGATAATAAAAAAGTGATACAATTTAAAACTATTAAAATAAAAATATATAAGATTAAATATACATATTATAATAGAGGATATTTTTATCATATAAACATATATAACGCAGAAAACTTTACATAATAAATTTATTGTAAATAAAGCTACGAGAGGAGGTGGTGGGGGAAAGGGTGATTCAAGATATAACAAATTTCATTATAAAGGAAAAACATATTACAAAAATAAATGTATTATTTATAAACGACAATTTTCTAAAGTTTATAGAAGTCTAATTGAGAAGCAAAATTCAACAAAGAATTAAGACATAGATTTATGATTAAAAATGTCTAAAGTACAAATATTTTATATAAATTATATTATATAGTTACAACTAATGAGTAATGAGTTGTTTAAACTGTCGAAAAAGCCTTTAAATTAAGTTTTAGTATTAAGCATATATAAATGTATATTAAGTTGATTTTAAAAGTCTTACAATCAAAAATACGTGGTCAAAAAATATAAAAGTAGAAAAAAGTTTATTTAAAAGCAGGAATTTAAGAAAATATCTAGAATCTTATTATACAAAATGTATATTTTGTATAATAAGGAGTGAAAACAAGTGGAAGATATGCCATTACTGCTAGAAGACTTTCTCGTATACATAGAAACTATAAAAGGTAAGTCTCCAAATACAGCTAAGGAATACTATTTTGACCTAAGAACCTTCTTTAGATTTTTGAAAATAAGATATAGGTTAGTTGATAAGGATACCCCTTTTGATGATATAGATATATTGGACATAGATGAATCTATAATAAGAAAAGTTAATCTTCAAGACCTCTATGCCTTCATATCTTTTGTAGACAGAAATAGGGATAATAAAAATTATGCTAAAGCTCGTAAGGTTGCTAGTATAAGATCCTTCTTCAAGTTCTTGCATAGCAAGCTAAAAGTTATAGATGAGAATCCTGCTTTAGAGTTAGAATCTCCTAAAACTAATACTAGACATCCTGTTTACCTTTCCTTAAATGAAGCTGAAAGATTATTAGATGCTATAGAGGGTCCTTTTAAAGAAAGAGACTATGCCATAATTACTCTATTTTTAAATTGTGGATTGCGTTTATCGGAATTAGTAAGTATAGATATAGATAAAATAAAAGGAGATATACTAACAGTTATAGGTAAAGGAGATAAAGAAAGAACTATATACTTAAATGAAGCTTGCTTATATGCTATAGAGAAATACTTGAAGGTTAGGCCTACAGAAGGATTAAAAGATCCTAACGCATTGTTTATAAGCAAAAGAAAAAATAGAATTAGTGATAAAACTGTTCAGTATCTGGTTAAAAAGTATATACAATCAGCTGGATTAAACACAGAAAAGTACTCTACTCATAAATTAAGACATACAGCTGCTACTCTTATGTATAAGTATGGAAATGTAGATATTAGAGCTTTACAACAAATACTTGGACACGAAAATGTCTCTACTACTCAGATATATACTCATGTTGATGATGAAAGATTGAGATCAGCCGTTAAAAGTAATCCTCTTTCAAGTCGTGATTAATAAATATATAAATTTACTATAAATATATTATGTAAACAAAACAACATATAAAAATAAGACCTTGAACTAAGGTCTTATTTTTATATGTTAAATATTTCTTTTGATTCAATAAGCTTTACGGTAAGATCATCTGCTTTACCATAGTGATCTGTCTCTTTTAAAGTTTTTATAAAATAGTTGTTTACTTTATCTATGTTATCAGACATTTCATTAGAAAGGTTATATTCTTTTATTATATCTTCTTTAGCTTGCTTGTACGCTGCCTCATAAATGTGCATAGGGAAATCTTTCATAGGTCCTCCAACCATATCGAGTCTAAAGTGGCATTCTACCCTAAATTTTTTAAAATAGTTTAAAAGAATTTCTACTTCGTTCATTACAACACTCCTCATCTTTATGTTATTAATTATAATTTATCAAATACTGTAGAAAGTTTCAATATATATCCACTTTTCTATCAATTTAAATTAACATCTATTGCAAAGTTTTCAGAAAATTATTATAATTTAATGAATAACATTTATCTAATTATTGTAAATTATAATGTTATACTATAAAAAGTTATGGAGGCATAATTATGAGTTTTAAATATATAAATAAGATCCCTAATCCGGAAGAAATAATAGACATGATACCTTTAGAAAAATCTCTTAAAGATAAAAAAGCTGAAAGAGATAGAATTATAAAAGAAGTATTTGAAGGAACAAGTGATAAGTTTATACTTATAATAGGACCTTGTTCTGCTGACTTTGAAGATTCAGTATGTGAATATGTATCTAGATTGGCTGAAGTACAAGAAAAGGTTAAAGATAAAATAATAATGATTCCAAGGATATATACTAACAAGCCTAGAACTACAGGTGAAGGATATAAAGGAATGATGCATCAACCGAATCCTAATGAAAAGCCTAATTTGGTTGAAGGTATAAAATCCATTAGAAGACTTCATATAAGATCTATAAAAGAATCTGGGCTAACTTCTGCAGATGAGATGTTGTATCCTTTAAATTATCCTTATGTAGAAGACTTATTAAGCTATGTAGCTATAGGAGCTAGATCAGTAGAAAATCAACAACACAGACTTACTGTAAGTGGTATGAATATACCTGCTGGTATGAAAAATCCTACTAGTGGTGATATAAGTGTAATGTTTAACTCTATAAAAGCAGCGCAAATATCACATAACTTTATATATAATGGATATGAAGTAGAGACCTCGGGGAACTTATTAGCTCACAGTATACTTCGTGGAGCTGTAAATCAGCATGGAGAAAATATTCCAAATTATCATTATGAAGATTTAGCTTTAGTATCTGAAGAATATGAAAAAAGAGGATATCCAAATCCAGCTATAATAGTTGATACTAATCATTCGAATTCAATGAAAAAATTTGATGAACAGCCTAGAATAGCTATGGAAGTAATGAAAAGCAAACAATACTCCGCTTCTTTGAATAAGTTGATAAAAGGATTTATGATAGAAAGTTATTTAGTTGATGGAAGACAAGATGCGTCAGAAGTTTATGGAAAGTCTATAACAGATCCTTGTCTTGGATGGGAAAAGACAGAAAAACTTATATACAATATAGCTGAAATGTTATAAGAAATAAAACTCTGCAATTTGATTCGCAGAGTTTTATTTCTTATTTATAGATTTAAATGAATTTAAAATAGATTCCTAAAATAGATAAAAAAAGAAATTATGATATAATTCATACTTAGGAGGATGCTTATAATGATTAAACGATTGAAAACATTAAAAAATGTAGCTGTTTAAATTACTTCTAAATAATTTTATTCATTAGTTAAACAAAATTATTTAGAAACGAGGTATAAAATTAATGAGAAAAAATCCATTTAAACATTGGACGGAAATCCAATATTTAAAAGAAGAAATAAAAAATCCACTTATTGAAGTTGGTGATTACTCTTATTATTCAGGGTATTATGCAGGAGGAAAATTTGAAGATATTTGTGTTCGATATATCTGGGGAGATGAAGAATCTCAAAAAATGTATAACCCGGTTAATGATTACGGATGGGTCGTTGATAAAATAAAAATTGGTAAGTATTGCTGTTTAGCGAGTGGAATCGTATTTATGATGGGGGGTAATCAAAATCATAATACTAATTGGATTACAGTGTATCCGTTCAAGAAAAAACTTATCGAATCATATAAATCTAAAGGAGATACTATTGTAGGTAATGACGTGTGGATTGGATCTGAAGCTATGGTTATGCCTGGAATAAAAATCGGTGACGGTGCAATTGTTGCTTCAAGATCAGTGGTTACAAGAGATGTAGAACCTTATACAATCGTAGGGGGAAACCCTGCAAAATTCATCAAAAAAAGATTTACTGAAGCGCAAATTGAGATGTTGCTAGAAATGAGATGGTGGGACTGGAAAGAAGAAGATATTAACAATGCTATAGATATATTATCTAGTACGGATATAGGTGAATTATATAAATACTATAAAGAAAATATAAAGTAAATCTCTTTTGTATAATAGAAGTCGGAGGAATTAAATAATTTCTCCGACTTCTATCTTATCCTGCCAAATCGATCTAGTGATTTAATAAACATCAGGTTTCCTGATTGTATACTTCTTTTGAGGGTTTGATATTTAAGACTATCAAAGTTCTTATCACTTTGTCTATGATTACCTATTGATATATTGGCAAGCTAGTAAATAAAAATGGCTTCCTGGTATTCGGGAGTCCACTTTTATTATATGGCAACTACTTTGCCCCTAATAATACTTCGCTGGTACTACCCTTATATATAGTTCCATAAATCGTGAATAATAAAAAATAATCCGCAGTTTAGTTAACATAATACATTTATAATAAACTTCAATTCTCATTTAAGGGATTGTTCTCCATAACTTTTTTAATTCTTTCGTTACTTACATGAGTATATATCTCTGTGGTAGAGACTGAAGAATGACCCAGTATTTGTTGTAAACTTCTTAAATCTGCACCATTCTGATATAGCATTGTAGCCATGGTATGTCTTAGCTTATGTGGTGTCAAATTCTTTTTATTTATCGAGTTTTTGTTTATTTTTTTTACTATAGTTTGAACAGTTCTAGGACTTAACCTATTCCCCTTTTGAGATATAAATAATGCTTCGCTATCTTTAATGTTAGGATACTTACTTCTTTCTTTCCTTATGTATTCATCTATAGAGTTCAAACAAGTTTCATTTAAATAAACTATTCTTTCTTTATTCCCTTTCCCTATAACTCTTAATATATTTTCATTTATAGAAGAGACATCTAAGTTGCATAGCTCAGATACCCTAAGGCCACAGTTTAAAAATAGCATCATAATGCAATAGTTTCTATAATAATGTCTCTTATTTATGCCATTTAAGAAATCTTTTACTTCATCTATATTCATATAAACAGGGGATCTTTTTCCTATCTTAGGGGTTTCTAGTTCATCTGCTATATTCATTTCTAAGAGTTTTCTTTTATTATATAGGTATTTAAAATAAGATTTTATAGATGCTACTTTTCTAGCTTTAGCATGAGGACTATTATTTCTTACTTCTTCACAATATTCTAAGAAAGCATAAAGTTCTTCTAATGAAGTTTCACTTATAAAATCTATATTAATGTTATCTACATTTGTATCTTCTATATTATCTATATCTTCTCTTATCATTTTTAAAAATCTAAAAAGCAATAGTATATCGTATTCGTACTCTTTTCTAGTTCTTTTAGATTTACCTCTTACTACTGTTGTATATATTAAAAAGTCTTTTAATATCTTTGGAACTGCCAATATTAATTCCCTCCTTTTATAATAAAACTTATATTATGTTTTATATATGTCGTATGAATAGACATAATAACAGATAATTCTTTCAATGCTTGAATATTATCATAATTCCATAACTAAAACAACGCCAAATAATAATTTGGCGTTGTTTTAGAAAAGAATTTTATTTAAATGAAATAATATTATTTTTAGAAGCTATGACTAATAAAAAATGACCTCTCAAAATCCCTTATCTGCTATTTTAAAAACATGAAGAATATAATTAGTATATTAAACATGTATCTTTTAAATATAAGCCTATTATAGGCTTTAAAGAGTATGTTATATTATAAGAGGGTTAAAACACATTGAAAATTAACAAAAATAAATAAATTTTCCTTAAACTTCATCTAAAATTAAAGATTAAGAAATTAGTATTTAGTATTCTGCATTTTACAATTTTGTTTATTTGTTTATAAGAGATTTTATCATAGTGAGAATTAAAACTAAATGAACTTAAATATCATGATGTTTTATAATTAAGTAGTATTACTAAAGAACTTTAAAAGATTTAATCATGCTAATTTTATATAAACTATTAAAAAATTCTAAATCTAATATAAAGGTACTTTTATAGTATCTCCTGGCTTTATGAATTGATTCTTTAAATCGTTAGCTCTTATTATTCTATTAACCATAATTCTTACATCTTCATTATTATTATTAAACTTTTTAGCTATTTGCCATACTGTATCTCCATCTGATATTACGACTTCTTTGTGTTTATCTACTTTCTTACTATAAACATTTATATTAAAGATATTTGACAATAATATAAATAATATTAAACTAGATAAAGTAAGAAAAATAGTAAATCTAGTTTTACTAATTATCCTCATCTTTTTTATGTACATAATAAGTCCTCCCTTGAACACTCGTTCCGAACTTCTGTTCGATAACAACATTATAATAAGAACATGTGTTCCTGTCAATAGTTTTTGGCAAAAAAACGAACGAGTGTTTGATTATGGTTTTTTTATATGGTATAATAATGTAAAATAAAGTAGAGAGGTGCTAGTATGTATGAAGATTTATCTACTAAGCAATTAGAAATATTAGAATTTATAAAAAATGAAATACAAAAAAAAGGCTATCCTCCTGCTGTAAGAGAGATTTGTACAGCTGTTGGATTAAAGTCTACTTCTACAGTACATGGTCACTTAGAAAAATTAGAGAAAAAAGGCTATATAAGAAAAGATCCTACTAAGCCTAGAGCTATAGAAGTACTAGATAAATATAGTGATTTTCAAGTTATAAAGAAAGAAACAGTAGATATACCTATAGTAGGAAGTGTTACTGCTGGAGAGCCAATTCTAGCAGTTGAAAATATAGAAGATACTTTTCCCTTACCTGTAGATTTTGTTCCTAATATTACTTCTTTTATGTTAAAAGTAAAAGGAGAAAGTATGATAAATGCAGGTATTTTGAATGGAGACTATATACTAGTACAACAGCAGAATACTGCTATTAATGGGGATATAGTAGTTGCTTTATTAAATCAAGAAGCTACTGTTAAAAGGTTTTATAAAGAAAAAAATTATGTAAGACTTCAACCTGAAAATGATCATATGGCTCCTATAATTAGCAATGAGGTTACTATCCTAGGCAAGGTAGTAGGAGTATTTCGAAAAATGTAATAAAAAACAATCCTCTTTACTTTTGATGATATTATTAGGGGATTGTTTTTATCAATATAAATTTAGAGTTGTGTACTAAAACAAGTTTACATAAAATATTTATAGTATATCATTTTATTCTTTTGAAACAATACTTAGCTACCGATTAATTCAAAACTTAAATTCTCTTCCGTGATGCTTTCTAATTTTATCTCAGAATAAGATATAACATTAGTATAGGATTCTAAATTAAATACTCACTAGATTATTTTCATATAAGTTGTTTAAACTTTTCATGATACCTAGCTTACAATGCTCGTACGTTAATCCACCTTGGTAATATGCAAAAAACGGTTCTCTTATAGGAGCATCTGCACTTAGTTCTATGGAAGATCCTTGAACGAATGCTCCAGCTGCCATTATAACTTCATCTTCATATCCTGGCATTTCTGAAGGTTCTGGTGTGAAGTAAGAATCAACTGGTGAGGCACTTTGAATACCTTGACAGAATTTAACGACTCTATCTTTAGATTTAAATTCTATTCCTTGTATTATATCACTTCTTTTGTCATCAACATCTGGAATTACTTTAAAGCCTAAACTCTTGTATACATTAGCTGTTAGAATAGCACCTTTTAATGATTCTGATACTATATGAGGAGATAAAAATAGTCCTTGTAGTACAGTTCTTGTCATACCAAAAGTAAGACCACATTCTTTTCCTATTCCAGGAGCAGTACTTCTATTAGATACTAATTCTATTAAATTCTCTTTACCTACAACATATCCTCCTGTAAGAGCTAATCCACCACCAGGATTTTTTATTAAAGAGCCAGCCATTATATCTGCTCCTACATTTGAAGGTTCAATTTTTTCTATAAATTCACCATAACAATTATCCACCATGCATATAATATCTTTATTATATTTTTTTACGCAATCTATGGCTTCTTTTATTTGATTTACTGTAAAGGCATTTCTATCACTATAACCAGTGGATCTTTGAATTGCTATCATTTTAGTATCTTTAGATATACTATTAACTACATTTTTTAAATCTATTTCTTTACTCTTAGTTAAAGGAATTTCTTTGTATTTTATGCCATATTCAAGAAGATTTCCGGGCATGTTTCCTTTTACTCCTATTACTTTTTGCAAAGTATCATAAGGGCTTCCAGTTATGTAAACTAACTCATCTCCTGGCCTTAATATTCCTGACAATACTAATGTTAAAGCATGTGTTCCCGAAACTATTGTAGGTCTTACTAACGCGTCTTCTGTGTCGAATATATAAGAATAAACTTCTTCCACCTTTTCTCTACCTACATCATCATATCCATATCCTGTAGTCCAGTTGAAATGAGTAGCATTTAACTTAGCTTTTTGCATAGCAGCTATAACTTTATATTGATTATATTCTTTAGTTTCATCAATTATATTAAAATACTTATCTTTTACTATTTTTTCGCTTTCTATTACGTAGTTTATTATCTCTTTTTTTATATCAAATTGTTTCGCCAATAATTCTATAGTATTTTCTATCACTTTATCCACCTCTACTAATAATTTGTCTTATGTATTTTATCATATACGATTAGTATATTCAATTGTATCGGTCACATATAGGGCATTTCCCTGTAGTTAGCATATCTTTTCTTAGTTCTAGAGGGGCTATTAATAGTCCCTTTTTTTCTCCTTCTTTTATACCTATTCTTCTGCCTAGCCCATATCCTATTAACATACAAATAAGCATATATATACCATTAGTCACTATACTCATTAGGATTCCCCCATGATACAAACTTTTCTAAGTATTGAAATACGAAAAATACTACAAAAGAAGTGACAGCTTTTACTAAACTTAACTTTATTGATATCAATATAAGTATTAATGTGAATATAAAAATTTCTATTTTACCAAATTTTAATACATAGTTTTTATTTCCTAGTAATTTATCTTTTTTAATATCTATAAAATCATCGATAAATTGTATTGCAAGTATTATAGAAAGTGATGAACCCATTTCTTTTATTCCTAAAAATAATATACCTATAATAAGTATTATGATAGATTCTTGATATCCTTTAAGTTTGAATGTCAGTTGTCTTTTAAGATCTTCAAACATTCCAATTACATAAGCACTAAAAATAATAGAAACAGTTACACTTGTATTTAATATACATGCTATAGATATAAGTATAACTATGTATGGAAGTATTCCTCTCTCGCTTATTAACCTACCTTCATCTACATATCCATCATTATAGTCTATAGCATTATCTATAACTTTAATTACTATAGCGGACATTATTATACAAATTAATAATTTTAGGTTATATATACTTAACAACAAAAGATTTCACCTCTTTAAAACCTCTTTTATATAAAGCTGATATAGGAATTATATTACTATCTTTAAAATATTTCTTAACGTTACTTAAGCCCTTATTATCTTTATCTAAGTCTATTTTATTTGCTAAAAGTAAGTAATTACATGTAGTACCATATTTCATTATTTGCTTATCAATTTCACTTATGTTATGAATAAAATCATCGTTTAAATATTCGGTTATATCTACTATATGTATAATGACATCTGTAGATTTTAATGTTTCTATTGTTTGAACTATACTATTTCTTATCTTCATATCAGGATGGATTCCATCGACAAGTCCACTGGAATCTATTATCTTTATTTCTTTTTTTCCTTTATAAACAGGTATTTTCATATCTATTGATTGTAAACATTGGGTTTTAAATTCATTTCTTGATGATAAATAACTTCTAGCAATATCTATGGACATTTCTTTATTTAATTTTTTTCCATCTGGATATTCTATTTTTATGTATACTTTTCTATATCCTAAGAATTCCGAAAAATTTACTAAAAAAAGAGATTTACCTACATTGGTTTTTCCAATTATGATTGCTTTTTTCAATAGATATCATCCCCTTCTATGTCTTCTTCCTTGATAAAAATTAAATCATCTCGGTTTAAGCTACTTTTCCCTTGTAATCTAACGGCTTGTTTTCTAATAGATCTTTCTACCATATTTCTTACAAATCTTGCATTACCGATATTCTTATGATTATTTTTAGCTTCTAGTATAGTTTCTAATTTATGTATAGCTTTATCTGTGAGCTTATATTCTTTTTTATTAGCCATTTCTTCAGCAATATTAATCAGTTCATTTATACTATAATCTCTAAATTCTACATGTATAGGAAACCTAGATTTTAATCCTGGATTTATTTTTAAGAAGTTTTCCATTTCATCATTATAACCAGCAAGTATTAATACTAAGTTGTCTTTATTATCTTCCATAGCTTTGACTAAAGCATCTATAGCTTCTTTTCCAAAATCTTTTTCCCCTCCTCTAGCTAATGAATATGCTTCATCTATAAACAGAATACCTCCTAAAGCTTTTTTAATTTGTTGTTTTACCTTCACTGCTGTATGGCCTATATATTCACCAACTATATCTGCCCTTTCTACTTCTACTATATGTCCCTTTTCTAGTACTCCCATTTCTTTCAATATCTTTCCTATTAACCTTGCTACTGTAGTTTTTCCTGTTCCAGGACTACCCTTAAATATCATATGTAATACTACTGGATCGGTAAGTAAATTTGCTTCCTTTCTTTTTTCTTGTATTTCTACAAAAGCTTGTATTTCTTTTACTAAACTCTTCACATTTTTAAGTCCTATTAAACTATCAAGCTCTTTTATTATATTTTCTAGGTTTTTTTTACTTTCATTAATTTCTTTTTTTCTGTCAATATCCATAGATTCTTGATTTTTATCTTTTATTATTTCATCAAGAGTTTCATTTAAACTCAACTTGCCCAACTTATATAAATTTAACACTTCATTCTCCATAATGTAATCACCAATTATATCAAAATTTATACTATATATATTAATAAAAAAATAAAAAAATACTAAATAAAGAAAAAAACCTTTAAAGACATCAATTGTCTTTAAAGGTTTTTTCTAAGTACTTATTCTAAATATGCTTATTCCACTGTATTATTTCTAGGATTGGTATTTCCGAAATTTATATTTCTAATAGGATTCATGGTTAATATGGCATGTTTATATATAAGCTGTTGCTTACCTTCACTTTCAAGAATAATTGTATAGTTATCAAATCCTTTTACATTTCCCCTTATTTGATATCCATTTGATAAGTAAATAGTAATAGCTATATTTTCTTTTCTAACTTTATTTAAAAAAACGTCTTGTAAATTAATGGAATTCTTCATCTTTACCCCTCCTCATTTTGGTCCTATTTTCTTATATTCTACTAATTTTTAAATATTCCTTTACATAATTGACAATATATTGTACCAAATTATCTCTATTGTCAAACTCATCTATATTTACCCAGTTTATACCCCCATCTCTTCTAAACCAAGTAAGTTGTCTCTTAGCATACCTTCTAGTATCTCTTTTCAATATCTCTATAGCTTCATCTAGTGAATATTCACCTTTTAAATATTTTACGATCTCTTTATAACCTAATCCTTTCATAGAAGTAAGATTTTCACTATATCCCATATTTAAAAGCTTTTCAACCTCTTCTATAAGGCCATTGTCAATCATATTATCAACTCGTTGATTTATTCTACTATATAACTTTTGTCTATCCATTGTAAGACCTATTTTAGCTATATGAAACTTTTTATTAGGAGCTCTAAAGTCCTTATAAAAATGTGACATTGGCTTTCCTGTTTCATGATAAATTTCTAGCGCTCTTATAATTCTTTTAGTATCATTTATATGAAGCCTCTCGGCGGAGCTTGGATCAATCTTTTTCAACTTTTCATATATATATTCGTTTCCGTAAATCTCTACTTCTTTTAGATACTTTTCCCTTAAGTCCCAATTAGAAATAGCTTTAGTAAAATCCAGATCATAGATTATTGAATTAGTATATAATCCTGTACCTCCTACTATTATGGGTAGCTTATTTTTTGAGGTAATAGTGTCTATATATTCATAAGCTCTTTTTTGAAAATCAGAAACAGAAAACTCTTGATCTGGAAAAACTTCATCTATCATATAATGACTAATTCCTTCTTTTTCTTCTTCTGTTATTTTAGCAGTTCCTATATCCATGTATTTATATATTTGTATGGAATCTGCAGATATAATTTCACCATTAAGCTTTTTAGCAAGCTCTATTGATAAACCGGTTTTTCCAATAGCAGTAGGACCTACTAAAAGAAATATAGACTTTTTATCCATTTAATCATCCTTTGCTAAGTTCTTTTAAACTTTCTTTCTAGTTCGTATTTTGACATTTTAATTATAACGGGACGTCCATGAGGACACGTGAAAGCTTCATTACATAGTTTTAAATCTTCAATAAGTTTATTGATTTCTATTGTGTGTATGTTATATCCAGCTTTTATTGCATTAGTACATGCCATTTTCATAACTTTATCAAGTCTAAGCTCATAATTATTTGTTATATCATCTTGCAAATTATCTAATATATCTAAAAATAACTGTTTTGAGTTTGGTTCTCCAAAAACCATAGGAACGCTTCTTATTATTATGGAGTTACTTCCAAACTCTTCTATCTTGAATCCTAGTTTATCAAAGACATCATAATTTTCTTTAATTAAGTTAATTTCATTGTGAGTCAAATCAATTACTTCTGGAGACATAAGTTCTTGAACATATACATTATCGGATTCTAGCTGACTTTTTATTTTTTCGTACATAATTCTTTCATGTGCAGCATGTTGATCTATTATATAAAAGTCCTTAGATTTTTTGTCTTCACATAGTATATATGTTTCAAACAACTTCCCAATTATATTAAGTTCAGGAAATATAACATTTTTATTAGAGATATCCTCTACATCTTTGCCTTTATCTAAATAAGAATCTGCTTCTTTTGTTTCTTTAACGTTAAAGTCTATAACCTTAATATTTTCATTTATGTCTTTTATACTTACAGCATTTTGATCTTTACCTTTTCTATATACAGCTAATTCATCTATTAGTCTTTTTTCTCTTATATTATTATTTGTTTTATTCCAATTATTGTTTTTTTCTAATTGAGATTCATTAATGATATTACTAGAATTTTTTATTTTATTGGGACTATCTATTATATCTATAGTTACCTGTTCTTCTATATTATTATTATTTGTTTTATTATTAAGTTTAGGTTCACTTTCTAATATAACTTCTGGTATCAAATTATTTGTCGTAAGTAAATTCTTTACACAAGTAAAAACATTACTTTCTATATAGTCTCTGTTCGAGAATCGAACTTCTGTTTTTGTAGGATGTACATTAACGTCTAGATCGTTAGAGGATAATTTTATAAATAAGATAAATACAGGATATCTATTAATGGGTATTAAAGATTTATATACTTTTTCTATAACTCTTGATATACCCTCATCTTTAATATATCTTCCATTTACAAAGATATGTTGATATCCTCTATTCCCTCTAGTAAAAGATGGCTTACAAATTAGACCTTCTATACTTAATCCTTTTGAACTGTATTTTAATTCAAACATAGAGTCTACAAATTCTTTTCCAAATAAGCTATAGGAAGTTGATATTAAGTTTCCTTTGCCAGGAGTTTTTAATATCATCTTATTATCTTTTATATACTTAAATGATATTTGTGGATTACTTAAAGCTAGTTTGTATATAATGTCACCTATATATGAAGATTCAACATTATTACTTTTTAAAAACTTTTGTCTTACAGGAACATTATAGAAAAGATTTTTAACTATTAAAGTAGTTCCATCAGGACATCCTACTTCATTTTTTTCTTTTATAATGCCACCATTGATGACTAGTTGAGAACCACTCATGTCTGATTTAGTCTTAGTTATAAGCTCTAATTGAGATACAGATGAAATACTTGCTAAAGCTTCACCTCTAAATCCTAAAGTCATAACATTTTGTAAATCATCAATATTATTTATTTTACTAGTTGAATGTCTTAAAAAAGCCAATTCTATGTCATCTTTATTTATACCTGTTCCATTATCTGTAACTCTAATATATTTCTTTCCACCATCTTTTATTTCTATAGTTATAGATGATGATAATGCATCTATAGAGTTCTCGACTAATTCTTTAATTACAGATGCAGGTCTTTCCACTACTTCCCCTGCAGCAATTTTATTTATTGTTTTATCATCTAATAATCTTATATAAGTTGTCATATTTATCACCTTATAACTTTTTGGATTCTTCGCAAAGTTTATAAAGAATATTTATAGCATCTAAAGGCGTTACTTTCATAATATCAATATTCTTTAGCTTCTTTATAATTTCATTTTCTTGTGTACTAAATAAGTCTAGTTGATGATCCTTATTCTGAATGATACTTTCTGTTATAGCAATTTCTTGCTCTATATTTTTATTATTTGTAGAATCGATATTTTCATTACTATTATTAATATCATTATTTTCTAAATTAGAAAGTATTTCATATGCTCTTTGTATAACTTCATTTCTTACTCCAGCTAGTTTTGCAACTTCTATACCATAACTTCTATCAGCTCCGCCTCTAACAATTTTTCTTAAAAATACAATATCTTCGCCTTCTTTTTCTTGGACAAGTATCTTATAATTTTTTACGCCTTTTAACTTGTTTTCTAGTTCAGTAAGCTCATGATAGTGAGTAGCAAATAAAGTCTTTGCTCCAAGCTTTTTAATATCACTTATATATTCTACAACAGCCCAAGCTATACTTAATCCATCGTAAGTACTCGTACCTCTACCTATTTCGTCTAATATTATTAGGCTATCTTTAGTACCATTATTTAAGATGTTGGCAACTTCACTCATCTCTACCATGAATGTACTTTGGCCTTGAGATAGATCGTCAGAAGCTCCTATTCTAGTAAAAATTTTATCAACTATACTTATTCTTGCTTCATCTGCTGGTACAAAACTTCCCATTTGACCCATAAGAGTAATTAGTGCTACTTGTCTCATATAAGTTGATTTACCTGCCATATTAGGTCCAGTAATTATAGATAATCTATTTTCCTTAGAATCTAGAAGTGTGTCATTTGGAACAAACAATTCTCCATCTAATACTTTTTCTACGACAGGATGTCTTCCGTTTTTTATATCAAATACTCCATCATTAGTAATTATAGGACGCACATAATTATTTTTATAGGCTGTTTGAGCTAACGAATTCATAACATCTATATTAGCTATAAGTTTACTAATCTCTTGGATTCTTTTGACTTCATCTCTTATAGTATTTCTGATGCTAGTAAATAAATTATATTCTAATTCAACCATTTTCTCTTCAGCACCTAATATTTTATTTTCCATTTCTTTCAGTTCTGAAGTTATATATCTTTCTGCATTTGAAAGAGTCTGTTTTCTTACATAATTTTCAGGGACTAACTTTATATTTGATTTTGAAACTTCAATAAAATATCCAAAAACTTTGTTAAATCCTACTTTAAGTGTTCTTATACCAGTACTTCTTTTTTCTTTTTCTTCTAATTCTGAAAGCCATTGTTTACCTTTGGTCATAGCTTCCCTTAGTTCATATAAACTTTCATCAAAATCACTTTTTATAATTCCTCCTTCTTTTATTGATATAGGAGGATCTTCTATTATAGAGTTATTTATAAGATTAAAGATGTCTTGTAAACAATCCATCTTATTCCCTATCTTTTTTAGTTTATCACTGTTTGATTCAATTAACATATTTTTTAACATAGGCAATTTTTCTATAGAGATTTTTAAAGAAATTAAATCTCTACCATTACAATTACCATAGATAACTCTACCCATTAGCCTTTCAATATCATATACATCATTTAGTACGTCTTTTATATCATTCATAAGAATTAAGTCTTCAGTTAGATATTCTACTATGTCTAATCTATTCTCTATTCTTTTTTTATCTATTAGAGGTTCCTCTATCCATTTTTTAAGAAGTCTAGCCCCCATAGCAGTAGACGTTTTATCTAAAATACTTAATAAAGAACCTTTTTTACTTTTGCCCCTTAGAGTTTCGATTAGCTCTAGGTTTTTTCTTGTATTTATATCTAAGATCATATAGTTGTTAATAGAATAAGTAGTTATATGATTTATATGATTTAAAGAGATTTTTTGAGTTTCGTTTAAATATTCTATAAGAGCTCCTGTAGAAATAGTAGAGTACTTTTTATCTGAAAGTCCTAATCCATCTAATGATATTACAGATAGCTGTCTTTTAATATTTTCTTCGGTAAGCGAATATTCAAAAGCCCAATCATTATATTCACGTATAATTGATTGAAATTTTTTCTTAATTGCATTAAATGTTTCATCTTTATTGAACATAGATGGATTAGTTATTATTTCTGTAGGATTAATTTTGCCTAATTCATCTATAATTGAGGTTATTGTTTTACTATATGTTTCTACTATTTCAGTAGTGTAGAGCTCACCAGTAGAAATATCTACATATGAAATTCCACAACCCTTATCATCTAAATATATGGCACATAAGTAGTTATTACTTTTTTCATCTAAAGCTTTTGTATCTATAATAGTACCTGGAGTTATGACTCTAATTACATCTCTTTTTACTATTCCTACTGATTTGGATGCATCTTCAATCTGTTCACATATAGCTACTTTATAGCCCTTTTCTACGAGTTTGGCTATATATGAGTCTGCTGAGTGAAAAGGAACTCCGCACATAGGTGCTCTTTCTTGTTGACCACAATCTCTTCCTGTTAAAGTAATTTCTAACTCTCTAGATGCTATTATTGCATCATCAAAAAACATTTCGTAAAAATCTCCTAATCTAAAAAAAAGTATACAGTCTTTATACTTATCTTTTACTTCCATATATTGCTTCATCATAGGTGTTAGCTTTGTCAACATACTTCCCTCCAAACTGATTGCTAGTATATATTATTATAGCATAACAAATATAGGTAATAAAATAGACTAAGTTCAACTTAGTCTATTTTTTACAACCACTACAGCTACCTTTACAGCCGCTACGCCCACTTTTTGATTGTGCAGTACTACCTATCATATAGCCTATTATGGTATTTACATTTTTTATAAGTTTGTCATACTTCAATTGACAATCATATAGATTTTGAATTATCAAATTATTAGCAATTTTTTTCTCAATATCTTTAATTTCTTCGAATAAACTTTTTATTATCTTGTTATTAATATTATCACTTGATATTAATGATTCATACTTTTTTTTCTTAACTTCTAAATCTTTTAGAAGTTTTACAGATTCATTATCGTTATGAAAAGCTTCTTCAGCTTTTCTGAGATTAGTATACTCATCAGATTGGGAAATAGAGTTTCCTAATTCTCTCGCTTTGTCTAGAGGACTAATCTTAATCATTTTCAATTATATGTCCTTCTAAAGTCCAAGTTTTGGCTACGTCAATTTTAACATTGACTAATTTCCCAATCATATCTTTTTCTCCTTTAAAGTGAACTAATTTATTAGTTCTAGTCCTTCCACTTAACATATCTTCATTATTTTTACTTACTTCTTCCACTAAAATTTCTTGTATAGTATCTTGCAATTTTATATTGTTTTCGTGACTAATAGGGTGTAATGTATCTAGTAATGTTTTAAATCTCCTATGTTTAACATCATCTGGAACTTGATCTTCCATTTTTGCTGCCGGAGTACCTTCTCTTACGGAATAAAGAAAAGTAAAGGCTGAATCAAAACCAACTTTTTTAACTACATCTAAAGTTTCTTCAAAGTCTTCCTCGGATTCTCCAGGAAATCCTACAATTATATCTGTTGTTAAAGAGATATTAGGTATTTCATTTTTTAATTTGCTAACAAGCTCTAAATATTTTTCTTTAGTATATTTTCTATTCATTACCTTTAAAACATTATTACTTCCAGCTTGGAAAGGCAAATGTAAGTGTTCACAAACTTTGCTACAATCTCTCATAGCATATATTAATTCATCTGACAAATCTTTAGGATGAGATGTCATAAATCTTATTCTTTCTATTCCTTCAATTTTATTTATCATTCTTAAAAGGTCTGCAAAAGTAGTTTTATCCTCTAATGTTTTTCCATAAGAGTTAACATTTTGACCTAAAAGAGTAATTTCCTTACATTCTTCTTGAGCTAATTCTTCTATTTCTTTTATTATATCTTCTGGAGTCCTACTTCTCTCTCTTCCTCTAGTATAAGGAACTATACAGTAAGTGCAAAAGTTATTACATCCATGCATTATATTAACGAATGCCTTATATCCGAATTTTCTTTTAGCTGGAACTCCCTCTATTATTTCCCCTCCTTCTTCCCATACATCTATTATCATTCTAGAAGATTGTTTATTATTTGCTATTAGTTCAGGTAGTTTATGAAGATTATGAGTTCCAAACATAAGATCTATGAATCCATACTTTTGTTTTACTAAATCTCTTATTTCTTTTTTTTGCATCATACATCCACAAATGCCTATTATAAGTTCTGGATTCTTTCTTTTTAGGGCTTTAAGTTCACCCAAGTTTCCATAAACTTTAAGTTCAGCGTTCTCTCTTACTAAACATGTATTAAATATTATCAAATCAGCATCTTCTCTGTTACTAGTTGGAGTATAATTTAAAGACTCTAATATACCTGATATCTTTTCTGAGTCGTGTTCGTTCATTTGACATCCCCAAGTAATAATCGTATATTTTAAATTTTTATCTGATCTATTATCCATAGTAAGTCCTCCCATTTAAATCACTTTGCTATTAACTTTAATCTTTATCTATTATAACAGAATTATACTAGTGTTATTAAGGTAATTTTATCATAGTTTAAATAAAAAGTTTGGATTGATTCCATGTTATTATAGAACTAGGTATTGTTTTTATATCTATGTAAAAATAAAAGAACCAACAAGGTTTTATAAGTTTTAAGTCGATATACAATATATAAGATTTGTGTTTCTATTAAAATAATACTTACATCCTTGTTTAAATGAAGTATAATAGAAAGTGCCTTCTATTCTAAAAGAAAGGAGGTGTCTTCGTTTACCATGAATCAACACCAAAAAGAATACAAGAAAAACTACAAAAAATTCACAGAAACTATCTTCTTTATCATTTCTGTAATAGACAATCTAATAAAAGTAATAAGGTGGTTTATGTAGATATATACATAAACCAAAAAAGAGAAGCCTAACCAACTTCTCTTTTTTAAATTCAAAAAATAAGATAGATAGGGTAACCAGCCCTATCTATCGCCTTCGTTTAACACGAATCTAACACCTATATATGTTAAAAAAATTTTAACATACTTATATTCTTATTATAACACATTGCTCTACTTAGTAAACATTAAATTAGTAAATTTATTTTCACAAAATTAGTACATTAAATATAATCACTTAAATAAAAAAGACCAGGTTAGTTCTGATCTGTATGCTTTCGCCAGCTCTAATGATTACCTTTTGCAATAGTATTACTAATTTCATATTTCACTTTTAACTTTATAGTTGTCATAGCAATTTCTTCTATTAGATCCAGTTAGCTCATTTTGAAAGTTAGTCATCTTTACACTTCCTCCTCAAACTTATCTAAATAAACAAATCCCTTATAAATCTCTATATTTGCATTTCCCAAATGCTCTTTAGTTATGTTTAAATTTTCTTTAGCATCAAAAGCTATAGATATAGTTCTGTTATTTATTTTTGCTAGACCACTAAAGTCTACTGTATTTTTTCTTTCTAAGTGTCCATATACGCCGTCTACTCTATCTATTCTAAGTATCTTTATTGGTGTAGGTAATTTATTTATATCTGCTATTCCTTTAGATCTATATTGGTTATTTATTATCTCTATAATATTTTCAAGGAGCATTCCTCTATTTCCATAAATTCTATAACTTTCTTTCAAAATTATCACTTCTCATAATTTTTTTAGTAGCAAGTTTAAACTTTGTACATACCATGTTATTGAAGGGGAGGTATGGCAAATGAGTTCACATGATAGTTCATTTAGTTTATGCAAGAAATTTGCACGAATCCTTGAAAGTGAGATTCTTGTATCTAGCGATGGTTTATGTACAGTAACACGTATGAGAAATATTAAAGCAACTATCGCAGGAAGACCAACTAGAAGTCCACTTGTTCTTAACGCACTTTTTTCGTTTGAATCAATGGATCGAGAAGGTAGAACTCTTAATTTAGGAGAAACCGTTATATTACAAGAAGAAATTAATCCATTTATTAGCGAACTTCGTGAGCAAGGTATCAAAGTTACAGCTTTTCATAATCACTGGTTATTTGAGAAGCCAAGACTATTTTATATTCACTTTTTCTCTATAGATGATCCTCTAACTTTTGCAAAGAAAGTAGCAAGAGCTTTTGAAATTTTAGAAGATTGTAATCATCATAAGCATAATGATTGTCATAAGGAGCATGATAAACCTTGTAAATATCATGATGATGATTATTTTGAACATGACGATCATTGTAAGCATCATGATCATTGTAAATGTGATGATCATAAAAAATATAGTAAACCTCGTAAGCATGATAGTTGCTGCGATGATGACTTTCCAAGATTTTAAATTTGATTAACTTTAGCAACTAGATCACATCCCATTTTTTAGCTTAGAATTGGTTTAGGAGAAGTGGAGTTTGTCCACTCTCCTTTTTTATTTATTAAGAAATTACTTTGATAGATTCTAAGCCTTTTAATTTGCCTTCTAAATAATTCTTTATTCTTGTCATAGCTTCATTTCTTCAAGTTCTACCATCTGCCTCATAAAGTATATGTTATATCTCTTTCTAATTTTAACTTTGCTATTTTTTACATATCCCTAATGCTTATTTTATTGTTTCTTCGGCAATAGTATTTTTATCAAAGTATATCTTTACAGATTTATAATTTGGTGAATATTTATTTTCTATGTCACACATTTAATATAACTTAATATAATGTAGTGTAGCTTGTATTAAAGTAATAACAATTGACAACAACAAGTTTACAACTAATAAATAAGGACGTGAAATTATGAAATATATAGATGAATATGAATATGAATATGAGGATGAATATGAATCCGAATTTTATTCCAAACATCATAAGCATGATGATCGCTGTAAGCGTGATGATCATCATAAGCATCATGATCATTGGAAACATGACGATCATTGCAAGCATGATGATCATCATAAGCATCATGATCGTTGTAAAAATGAAGATGAAGGACAAACGCATGTTCATGAATTTTTAGGTAGTACTAAATTAGCAGAAGAAGAAGAAGATCGTCACAATCATCGTTTTGCAGGAGTTACAAGTGAAGCGATCCCTTTACCAGGCGGTGGTCATAAGCACGCCCTATTGACGAATACCGATTTCTTTGTAAATCATCTCCATGAGCTTGGAGCTGAAACTGGTCCAGCTATTAATGTTGGTGGTGGAAAACACGTACACTTCGTTAAAGCTAGAACGACTATAGATGATGGTCACTTTCATGAAGTTGTATTTGCAACTTTAATTGAAGACCCTATATCTTAGATAATTTTGGCAATTTGTCTTATACTTATTAGATAAGGCAAATTGCCGTTTACTTAGCCATTTAATTGCTCCTTACACATGGACAGTTGGCTATCTCTTGTAACTCAATCTCAACCCTCAGATTCTGCTATAAAACTTCCGTACATTAAGCTTTACAACTTGCTTACTGCAATCAAATGTTATGCTATTAGGTAAATCTAATACTGTCTTTACTATTTGAGGATGAAAATATCATCATAAAAAAACAGTCAACGGAGACTAAATGTTAGTATTCACCTTATATAACCGAATATGGTAAGGAAATTTTAAAAGATATGATTGAAAATGCAAATCGTGAAGTAGATAAAATGATTCAGAACTTATGAAAAAATGATCTATCTAAGCTAATTACCTTCACGGAAACAATCTAAATCTAATTAATTTATTCGAAAGAACATTATTCTCAAGCAGAAGTATTCATTCGACCATTTCAAATCAGCATGTGTTCTTATGAGCAATAACACGTTAGGTTATGATTTATTGGCAATTGAGATAAGTTTTATCGTCTTTGAAAGTATTTTAATGTGTCTCTTTTATTTAAAGAATTTCTTATAACTACAATTTAAATAGTACTGCTTTATAACTTATAGTCAATTATTGAGTTTTTTATGTATACTTCTATTTGTTCTACTGTATCTTACTGGTTTAACAATAACATTGCAAATTAACTAGGATAATCATGCACCAGCTTGTTATTAAGTTTTTAAGCATTCTCTGTAGATCTATCTAATATTTATGAAATTTTTCGTATTTTTTTATCTCTCTTTCATGCCCTAATATTATTCTTTTAAATATATATTCATTTAGATTATTTGTATCCATAATCAGATATTAAATGTATCTTTTCATATCTAATAATCCTAATGAAGAAGATTTGTCGTTGTTTTTAACGACTCCATAATGGTATTTTTTTAAAAGAATATTTAGTTGCACCTATTGTAGGTCTTTGTATTTTATTTAGTTAAGATAGTCTTGATTGGCTTTGTTTTTGTTTGATCCTCTTATGTTACTTATACTATCACTTCATCGTTAATTGTTTTGTTTGCTTTAGATTAGAAAAGGGTCTTTTGACTTTATTATATTCCTTATATTAAACTCTTCAACTTCTCGATAGATTTTCTGTCTTTTTGAAGTATTTCACCTGCAATATCTCTTGATTTATCATCTAGATTACCTCTTAGAATCTTTTCAGCCATATTAATTCCCTTAGTTTCTCCTTCTATAGCTTTTTCAATGATTTCAGCTGTATCCGCTTTTGAACCCAAATCTATATTAAGCATCATTTTGCCCATTTTACCTTTCATTCCAATATTCTCGTCTGGTTGTCCCCCTATGTCTTGAATATAACTTGCTAATTTTTCAATATTTTCTCTATGCTGTTTTTGAATTTCCTTGAAGCAATCTTTCACATTCTTATCTTCTATCCTAGATATAAAATTATTAAAACTATCTATTGCCATATACTCTCCTTTTAAAAGTTCGTTGAGTGACTCTATTGTTTCCAGATCATTAGACATTTTATTTGCCTCCTTTATAATAAATCAATAATTACCTATTGTGTTTTTATTTTTCCACTAAATTCAAAAATAATGCAATCAAGTTAAATTTCATTTATAAAATTCTCAATTACTTCTATTAGGTTTTTCAGCTCCCTTTCTTAAAGCTTCTCTTCATGAGAGTTTTATTTCCTCTTTTTATCCTTCTTTTTGTCTTGCAAACTGCTAACTCCTTTATATAGTCATAAAAATAACACTTATTTGAGTGATTTTTCTGTTGACTATCACTATATTTATTGCAAATGTTTATGATATCATTATCAAAGTCAATATTCCATACTGATACTGACGCTTTTTTGTTTATATAAATATACAATAACACATAAAAATTATCAAAGTGGCAATTAAATACGCTCAAGAACATGATAGCATTATAGATGTTAGCTCAAAGCTATTATACTACCATTTACACAATTGCCTTTGCCAATTCAGGGGTAGATTTAAACAACCTTCATATTGGGAAAGTTATTTATATATGTTCCGGATATAAATATTACTATCCAAGTTTTAATCTTCCCACTACAAAAATTAGTAAAACAAAAATAGATTTAAATAATCACTTACGTATGCTTTGGAAATAGCACATCGTTTGGATAAGATTAACCATTGTCAGTATTGTTTTAGATTTTCCTGATGTAGACTTTGTTACCAATCGTCTTTTCAGAAATCATAATGACTTAGAATTAGTTTTGAAGCCTTTTTATAGGGATATAAAATTATCTCTAGATTCGCTAACTTATTTAAAGTTATCTTATCATCGCTGCAGAACTTGTAAAGGTAATAGCAGATGATGTAAAAGGTGGTATGCCAATGTAGATGAATTTGCTGCCTTCCTTGGTTGTATCAACTTATATTAGTCTGAGGAAAATTGGAAAATAATGTTGTATGGATACTTAGTCATGATCAAACCTGAAACTGTTTACATTATTAAAAAGAAGTATGAGGATACCATCACCAGTATATGGCAAGATTGAAAAATAGGCTTTAAAAATAGCTGATATGATGATAAAAGGTATTATTAAACAATTTCCAAATAATTTTATAAAGTAGTTTTAAAGTTCTCTTAATAGAGAAAGGATTTATAATAATACTATAGAGCTTTTCTCTTTAATGCTGTTTACAAACATATCTTCTACTATAATAATTGTTTTTCTTAATTCCTATTAATATGGCTATTCTGCTTTCTATTATATTATATTTCTATATTTATCTAATGTTATCTTATTTGTATCTAATTTTTCCTAAAGGGTAAAACTTCCTTTCTAAATATTGTAATTTAGTCTTACATATATCTATTTTTTCAAAATATTCATATTTTATAATTTTTTAGTAACAAATTTAAATCTTGTACATACTATGTTACAGAAAGGGAGGCATAATAAATGAGTTCACATGATAGCTCATCTAGCTTATGTAGGAAATTTGCAAGAATCCTTGAAAGTGAGATTCTTGAATCAACTGATGGTTTATGTGTAGTAACACGTATGAGAAACATTAAAGTAACAATTGCAGGAAGACCAACTAGAAGTCCACTTGTTCTTAACGCACTTTTTTCATTTGAATCAATGGATTGTAAAGGTAAAACTCTCAATTTGGGAGAAACTGTTATATTACAAGAAGAAATTAATCCATTTATTAGCGAACTTCGTGAGCAAGGTATTAAAGTCACAGCTCTTCACAATCACTGGTTATTTGATAAACCAAGATTATTTTATATTCACTTTTTCTCTATAGATGATCCTCTAACTTTTGCAAAGAAAGTAGCAAGAGCTTTTGAAATTTTAGAAGATTGTAATCATCATAAGCATAATGATTGTCATAAGGAGCATGATAAACCTTGTAAATACCATGATGATGATTATCGTAAATATGACGATCATAGAAAAGATAGTAAGCCTCGTGAGTATGATGATCAATACGATGACGACTTTCCGAGATTTTAAGTTTGATTAACTTTATTTTTAAATTAGGAGAAGTGGAGTTTGTCCACTCTCCTTTTTTATTTTCAGAGAATCTCACTCATTGATATCTGTCCTGATAAAACTTTTCTTCTGCTACCTCTTTTAGCCTCTTATACTTTTGGGATTGTCAGAATGTCAAAGCAAAGAAACGATTGGCAATAAACATAGAGAAACACTGGTTATATCTACAAAAGTAAAAATTAAATCAATATGAAATAAAAATCAAATCTATTTTCCCTAATATTGCTAAAAATGAAGGCATAAGTAGACTCTCTAAAATATAGAACAGCTAATATTAGTCCATACATAAAAGTACCTACTGTAAATAGTATTTTTATGATTATCATCATAATTATATTATCCTTATTAGTAACTATATTAGCAGATAGAAAATAAAGACAGTTATAGGTAAAGGAGATAAAGAAAGAACTATATACTTATAAGTTTATATAAGCTACATTAAAATTATCTTGTCAAAATTCTCAATTTATAGTTATCTTTATTGTCTATGGCTTGTACAATATATCTACTAAAAATTTTATGGTTATACTAAAAATTGCTATTGGAACAGTCCATTATTAGAATCCTCATAATTTTTTCTCTTGCAATTCCTTTATATTGCGAATAAAAAAATACCGTCAAATTATACTTATTATAATAATGCGGTATTTAGATGAATTATTGCTTTCTAACATTTTTATTAGCAAGTTCCATCATGTAAAAACTTTATTCCTCAATAAAATTTATCAACTCTTCATTAAATTTGTCTCGTTGGTCATAAAATGATCCGTGACCGCTATAGCGAAATGGTATAAGCTTAGAATTTTTAATACCTTGTTTTTGTACTTGAGCTAGTTGGAATGGAACCACTTTATCATGAATGCCATGAATAATTAATGTCGGAACATTTATTTTTCCTAAATCAGAAAATAGTGTTTCACGTAACCAAGTATTTGCAATGGCAGCTGTTGCCCATCCCGCTGCTTGTAAGCCTAATTGTAAGAACCAATAAGAGAATGGTTCAGTTATGTGCTGAAAGAAAAATATATTACCAAAATCATTAAGCATTTTAGGTCGATCAGTGTATGTTCCTTTAATAATATTAACGATTGTTTCTCTATCTAAGCCATAAGGAAAATTAGGACGTTTAATAAGACTAGGAGCTGCTGCTGCAAAAAGAGCAAGTTTGGATACTTCATATCCATTATGTCTAGCCATATATCTAATAGCAATTGATCCACCTGTTGAGTGGCCTGCTAGTATAAAGTTTTTTAATTTTAGCGTTTCAACTACAGTTCGAACATCATCTGATAATCTATTGTAATCATATCCTGTGAAAGGCTTATCTGATTTACCAAATCCTCTTTGGTCTATGCCGATACATCTGTAGCCTCTTTTAGGAAGCTCATTAAACTGATATTCAAATAATTTATGACTTCCAGGCCAACCATGTAAAAATACAATTGTCTTATCACCTTCTTGGTTAAGATCCTCTACATAAACTTTTACATTTGGCTGTACTCTAACATAGTATCCCATCAAGACACCTCCAATAATTAAATTGCCATATTTAAATGTTATTCATTTAAGCATGAATTTATGAATGATTGAGCTAATTTTAAAATACCGTATTATTCTGTTTTCAAATAACATTTTTAAAATTCTTATATCATATTAACTAAGCAATGAAATCTGATTTAGTATTTTAAAATTGTGACAAATTACTTCTATACTTTTTTATCTTGCTTTGCATTAATTTTCATTTCAGCTTTACTCCAATCATTCAACAGATCATTTAGCCTTACAGATCCAGTATTATTTCAGGTATTCTGGCCTAATTTCTACTTATTCTTTGCTTACATTGTTTTCCCAATATTAGTTCTACAATCACTAGCTATAAAAAATAACATGCACACCTACCGTTTTGCAGGAGTTACAAGTGAAGCAATACCACTACCAGGTGGTGGTCATAAGTACGCTCTATTGACTAACACTGATTTTTTATAGATCATCATGAACTGGGAGCTGAGACTGGTCCAGCTATTAATGTAGGAAATGGTGAACACATTCATTTTGTTAAAGCTAGAACGACTATAGATGATGATCACTTTCATGAAGTTGTATTTGCAACCTTAATTGAAGATCCTATATCTTAGATCATTTTGGCAATTTGTCTTATGCTTATTAGATAAGGCAACTTGCCGTTTACTTAGCTACTTAATTACTCAGTTATACACATTTCTTCGTTTTATTTTATTTTCTAATACTTTCTTTTAAAAAATGGAAGTTCTTAATTTAAATAATATGAAAACTAAACGTAGAGGAACGTGGACTATTAAAACTGTAGTATATATTATAAAAAATAAAGAAGACCAGAGAATTAACTTTGGTCTAAATAATTTGCTTATATATTATTGTAGCAATAGTGATGTCTACATCTTAATATAAATATTAATTTTTTATGTAGATTTTTTATTTTTCAATGTTAACATGCTTCTTATTTCTTATTATGATACTTATTATTAAAAATATTCCTAATACAGTTAAAGCTGGTATTGCAAATGCATCAAGATTATTAGCTATCCTGTATTTAGGTTCTATTCCAATATCACGAAGTCCCATATAGTCTAATCCTATAGTAAAAAAACCTAAATTATAGACTCCGTGCATTGCACATACTCCCCAAAGACTTTCATCCCACAATGCATATAATGCAAACACTATTGTTGATATTAGAAGAAATACAAAGTAAATTTTTGTAGCACCTTCTATAAATATGTGGGAAGCTATGAATAAAAATGCCTGTAATACTACTCCTATAATAATACCATAATTCTTACCTAATATAGGCATTAGAAATCCTCTAAACTGAATTTCTTCAGCTGATCCTTGGAAAAGATACGAGACGAAATACATAGGTAGAACTAACAATAAGTTACTGATATTTATATACTTATGTCCCTTAGCAACTTCTACCATATTAAATTTAATAGATAGAAAAATAGCCGAAGCTATAATTATAGTACCAATAATAAATCCTCTAATGAATTTAAATAAAGCTTGTTTTTTTTCAAATCCTATTGTAATTAATGAACGGTTTTCATATTTTTTAATCCATATAAATAGTATTACAATAGGAAGCCCGAAACCTACAACTGATGCTATCATAGATCCAATAGCAGATGATATTGTTCCGAACTTTATATGATTAATTCTAGTAGTGTATATTGCTAAAAATCCTCCTAAGACTTGAGTTAATCCACTTATAGCATATAATCCTATGTATATCATTATGGCTAGTAATGGTTTGGTTGTTCTCTCTCCTGTTTCAATTAGTTTAATAAGTCTATTTTTAAAATTATTTATATCTTTCGCCATATCTAGTTATACCTCCTAGCTTAGTTATCTCATAATGTAAATTTACCCAAATAATATAATTTTTATTTCAAATAAGTGTGTAGTAGATAAAGATATGCAGTTATACTTACCTATTTTATATATTTAAATACATATATAGTTTAAACATATTACTCTTGGATTTATACAATATAGATTTATACTTTAAAATTTGTTATAAGCTTAGAAGTTATTTTAAAAACAAAAAAGAGCCCTTAGGCTCCTCTATTAGTATATTCATAAAATTATATTTAATCTCTACGTGCAAAAAACTTTAATATAATCAAGAATAAATTAATAAAATCTAAATATAGTGATAATGCTCCAACTATTGCATTTTTTTGTTCTATATCTTCATTAACAAACCCTGTATTACATATAGTTTTAAGTTTCTGTGTATCATACGAAATAAGTCCTATAAAGATTAGAATTCCTGCATAAGATATAATCCAATATATCATTTGACTTTTCATAAATACATTTATTAAGGAAGCTAGGATTAATCCTATAAGCCCCATTAAGCAAATGCTTCCTACATTAGTTAAATCATTTTTAGTAACATAACCGTATACACTCATTATAACAAATGTTCCTGCTGTTATAAAAAATGCTACTGCTATAGATTTGTATGTAAACATAAAAAAAATCGAAGATAAAGTTAGTCCATTTATCATTGAATAGATAATAAATACTATTGTAGCTGTAGAAACAGACATTTTATCAATTCTTCTAGATAAAAATGCAACTAATGCTAATTCACTAAATATCAATCCATCTGTCTTTTTAAATTTGAATATGAATTATGTCATTATTTAAAATTTATTTCAATAATATAAAATACCTATTTTGTATTATGTATTTTAAAGCTTTTTGCATTAATTTTTTAAATTTTGAATAACTGATAATACATCATCTAGAATTTCTTTAATATTTCTATTTGCATCTATAACATAGTCTGTTTTTACTAAATTGAAAAGTTTCTTATCTTTTTCTATTCTTTTAAAAAAATCATTTCTATCTTCAGCTAACATCCTTGTCTTCCTAGTAATTTCATCGGCACTTAGAAATATTGATATTATTTCAGCATCTTTAATAGTATCCTTAAGTTCTTTTGCTCCTTGTGGATCTATTACATAGATACTGATTCCTTTATTACTATATTGCTGCTTGGTAGCCCAATATTGGTGATTATATAATTCATTGTAAGCTATTATATTTTCTTTTGATTCTTTTAGATAATATTCTGTATCTACAAATATATGTCCCCACTCATCTTCATATCGAGGCTTTCTAGTTGTGTATGAATGTATCATATTATATCCCACTTTTTCTAGCTCTTTAGCTAAAGTAGTCTTGCCACTTGCAGATGCTCCTATTAAGCAAATTATTTTATCCATATTAATCACCTCTTGTTAATTTAATTATCAAGAAAATCAATTTCCTAACTTCTTAAATATGAGTACAGAATATATTTGATGGTTTAGTAGATTGTGAAATAATAAATATTGCTTTTAGATTCTTTAATGTCAAAAGTTATAAGTATAATTTTATCTATATTTACTATAATTGTAAAGTATATAGCACTTTTCTAAGCATTCTTATATTTTTTTATTTTATATTAATCATTGCCTATATCTATAATATTTTCAAGGAATGTTGTTATATTTCTATATAGTTTCTTTTTTTATGTCTAAAACCATTAACATTGTATTTATAGTTAGGTCATATGTTTTATATTATTTTTTGTTTCTTTTTAAAATATTACTTGCCTTCAACTTAATTAAACTTCTATTAATTAAGTTCATCCAAACTCGAATTTATATTTAACCCATTATTTAAAGTTTTTCTTACTATATTTCTTATTTTAATGTAGTCAACTTTTTATCTATAAATAATCTGATATATGTTCTTTAAAAAGTATTTTAAGTTATTTTATTTGAAGTAAACAGAAATATTATATTTTTAATAAAAATTTTAGATAATTTGATGATGTTTTATCGATTTACAGTATTAAAAAATTTATAAAGTAAGAATTTAAAATTAAATAAGTTATATTTTACTAAATCCGACAAAATTTTTAAGTATAACATGGTATGGTAATAACTGTGTCAATTTATTAAAGAAAGAAAAAGGAGATATTTTCATGAAAAAAGTAATTATTATTTTTATGTTTATATTTTTAATTTTCACTATAGGTTGCTCTAGTATTAAAAGTTATGGAGATCAATCCGATTTAAAAGAACAAGATAAAAGAGAAGTAAGTAGTAAAGTAAATAAACTACAAAGTTACAATGATGCTGCGGATAAAATACCGATTTTAATGTATCATCACATAATGGAACCTGAACACATAAAAAAGATGAATCAAGAACAAAACGAATCAGTTATTTCTACTCTTCAGTTTCAAGAACAAATGAAATTCCTTCATGATAATGGATTTTATGTAGCAACCTTAGATGAACTAAAGGGATTTATAGAAGAGAAAATAGAACTTCCTAAAAAAACAGTCGTTATAACTTTTGATGATGGTTGCTTGAGTAATGCAGTTTATGCTTATCCTGTTCTCAAACAATATAATTTCAATGCTACAATTTTCATGATAGGGAGAGCATTATTTGATGATATAGCTGAATATAATTTTGAAACATTACAGTTTATGAATTTGAAAATATTGGACAAGTATAAAGATGTATTTAATTATGAAAGTCATACTTATGATCTTCACCAGTTAGATAATGATAGAGGATTACTAATTACTTCTCCTGAAGAAGTAATATTAGACGATATTACTAAGATCAAAGAACTAATTAAAGTAAAGTATTTTGCGTATCCATATGGACATCGTAATTCTGATGTTATAGAAACTTTAAAAGAGACTTCTCATGAAATGGCATTTACTATTCAAAGTGGATATGTAACAAAAGGATATAAAGAAATATATGAATTACCTAGATTTGGAATATCTCCAAATACTTCTATTGAGGAATTCAAGAAGATTGTTTTAATTGAAAAATAAATAATTTAATAAAAAATAAGAGCAGGATTAATCCTGCTCTTATTTTTTTAAAGTAATTTGTAATTAATAATATTTTAAGTTATTAATTTTTATCTACTCTTTTTCTGTAGCTGATGTAGTTCCATTAACTTTACTATTAGGTTGTTTTTTTTCTGTATCTTTACAACCAAATAATGATATAGCCAATATTAAAGATAAAATAAGTAATAATGATTTCTTCATGATAATCCTCCTGAATTCTAATATCAATCTAATTTTATTTATTTTAATAATAAATTTATATTAATTAAATTATAAATAACTATGTAATTTTTTATAATTACTGATTAAATGTTTTCTTAAGAACTCTTACTTTGTTATTAAAATCTGCTTCAGATATTATCTTTTCAGATTTTAGTTTTACTAGAATATTTAAACAATCATAATAATTTTCATTATCAATATTCTTATTATTAATATTACTGAACATTTCTCTAGCTAGTAAGAATTCTTATTAAGAAAAAATAGCATTTTCTTTTAACAAATTTAAATATTTATTGATATATTTAATATTATCTTTATATGAATTGCTAAAAGTATTTTTATATATTCTTTCTAACACAAAAAAGATTGGACTTAATATTCCTATTAATCCAAATACATACATAAGATTTCTCCAATAAATCCATCAATGAACATACCCGTCTATCCAAGCATAAAAGATAATAAAATTAACCTTACAATATCATCTCACTATTTAATACTTCAAAATAACATTATATACAATTTATACCATATAACTACTCCATTTATTCATATCTATATAATTTATTTTTAAATATCCTAATCTTACATATTAAAATTTCATAAGAAAAAAAGTCTAACATTTTATTATTATAACTAAGTATAAAAATATTTCTTCATTAGCACTAAATTTCTACATAAAAGGAGAATATCCTTCATATTATAACTTAAATATGTTGTTTTGTAATTATATATAAGGTTCTAAGTATATTTAATATTATTTAAGAAAGGGGATGAAAAAGTGGTTCAAATAATAAAGGACTTACTTGAAACTGCTATTTTAATTTTAACAGCTCTCACCTTGTTAAAACAGTACAGTAATATCAAGAAGTCCTAGTAAATTAGGGGGGAAACTCCCCCTAGTCTTAAAAAAATATTATATCACAGTTAATTAACATTATAAAAAATATTCTTTAACTACTATATTAGATTCTATTATCTATTTACACAAAAAAATTAGGATTTACTTCATTATCTAGTCTTTTATATACTCAAATCTATATTCTTGCTTTACTTCGGGATATTTATTTTTGTCTACTTTGCTTAAGAACATATCTAGAGGTCTTATATATAGTTGTTTATCTCCATATAATGGTCTATAGACTGCATATTTTTCTTCTGTTTCTGAATGTATTGCTATATCAATTAGCTCATATTCGTTACCTTTAAAATGTCTATACTTTCCTCTTTTAATTTCTTTTAATATATTCAATATTTTCTCTCCCTTAAAAACTATTATTGTAAAGATTAAACCTTAATCCAAATATTAAATAATATAGTATAATATGCTTATACTCTTGAATATAAACTATACCATGAACAAATGTTTATAATACTTACAAATAATTGGAGGTTATTCAGATGAATAGATCTACTAAGAACTATCCAGCTACTATAGCTCTAACTATAGGATTTATAGCTTTTATTTTTTTGATAATATTTTTTCTACAAAGTATTTTTGACTCTTTTAACACTACAGTAACTAATTTATTTTACGGTTTTGGCTGGGCATGTCTATTTATAACATTTTTTTTAGGCTTTATAGGTTTCATTATTTCTCTTTTTGGTATTTCATTTAAGTCAAATAGATTTAGTGTTATAGTTTTAGTTCTTAATATTATAATGATAATGATCTTACCAGCTATATTCTTTATTACTATATTTATAGATTATATAAAATTTACTTTTAATAAAAGTCCTTTTTAAGTCATTTTTAACTAAAGATATAAAAACTACAATATCAATTTTTAAAAATAAGTATTATTTTTAGAAATTTTCTAAGCGTAAAAATCTCCTAAAATAGATTTTATCACAGTCTTTATTATCTGTGTCTATTTTAGGAGATTTTCGATCTAAATAATCTGTATATTTTTACTATCCCTTATCTATTAATTGCTTTTGTCCTATTTCGACTAGTTTTTTAGTCATCATTCCACCTACTGGACCAGCAGTAAATATATTTTCTATTGAATTAGTATTAGAAAGTTTATTTGCTAAACCTAACTCATTTGCAATTTCCAATTTCATTTCATCTAATGCTTTTCTAGCATTGGGATTTAGCGGGTTTTTACTCATAATAAATCACCTCAATATTTATAAGATTATTCATATATTATTCTATATAAATAAAGCATTTTAAATACAAGGTAATTTAAAGAAAATAAAAAGTAATTCTTCTTAAGTAAAATAAATAATTTTAATATAATTATTTCGTTTTGATAAATCTATAAATTACAAATATTATAAAATTCATATCCATTGTTTATAATAACGATTAAGTTATATAAAAAGAAAAGGAGCTTTTTAATGAGTATAAGACCAGGGAAAAAAGAGGATAACATCTATGTACCAAAACTTATTCTAAATGCTATAGGAGATATAGCTAAAGTTTTTACTGGATATGAAAAAGAGGATGACATTATAGATACTATTGGAAAATTTTATCAGATAGATGAATGTAGATTTAGTTATAAAAATACTATAGTCTACGAAAAAGATAAAAAAGTAGTAGGGGTAATTCTTGGATACTATTCAAAAGATGTAGATAATTTAGATATTCCTATTATAAATCACTTAAGGAAAAAAGGTATTAAAAGAGACACTTTTGATGAAGAATTCTTCGAAAATGAGTACTATATAGATACAGTATCAGTAAATCCTAATTATCAAGGAAGAGGAATTGCTAAAAAACTGATTAGAGCTATGGAAGATAAGGCTAAGAAATTAGAACATCATACAATAAGTCTAATAGTTGATATTAATAAAGAAAATGCGTATAGATTATATGAAAAGCTTGGATATAAAGAAGATAGAAAAATAGAGGTTTATGGACATCCATATAGACATATGTTAAAAAAAGTATAGTATTTTAACAATTACGTAGTCAAGATTTATCTTTTTACATATTTATGTACTATGTAGTAAAGTAATTTTTAAAAGCTTAAAATAATAGAATAAAAATCACTAGCTAATAAACTAGATTCAATTTATTAGCTAGTGATTTTCTTTATACAATAAATCATTGTTATAAGTATATATTTCTATTGAACTTTATAAAACTTATGAATATAATTTGTTGTAAACTCAATTAAGAATAATGAACTTTTTCTGATATTATTCCATTGTTAAAAGTTCGTTTACAGTTTTAAAAGTATAACCTTTGCTTCTAAGACCCTCAACAATATTCTTGATAGAATTTATTGTATTACCTTTTTCATCATACATTGGATGAAGAAGAATTATCGAGCCAGGTTTAACGTTATCAATTACGTATTTAGCAATCTTATCAGAACTTGAATTAATATCTGGATATGAGTTAGGCTCTAAATCCCAAAGGATAGTTTTTTGATTATGTTGTTTAAGATAATATGGCAAGAAAATAAGCTTTTTACCATTAGGAGGTCTAAACTGAATTACACCTTCATATCCAGCTTCTTTTATTAGACTATTAGTCTTTTCAATTTCTTGTTTAATATAAGATGGTGATTTAAATACCATACGATTATGAGAATAAGTATGGTTTCCTAGTTGATGTCCATCTAAAACAAGTTTTTTAGCTTCTTCTGGATATCGTTCAATTTCACTTCCTATAAGAAAGAATGTAGCCTTTACATCTAAATCTTTTAGTATAGGCAAAATAACGTCAACTTTTTCTGATGGTCCATCATCAAATGTTAATGCTACTACTTTTTCTTGAGTATTAGCTTTTTGAATAATACCTCCAAAAAACTGAAATGTTCTTGAGTTCATAATTTTCCAAGCCATAAAAGATGCTATGAATAATATTATAAATAAAACAAACGTTAATTTTAGAGATTTTTTCATCGTTTTCTCTCCTATAAGTTATTAGATTTAATCAATATTCAATGTATATTATACTACATTTTTATTACTTAAATATTATATATTTTATCTCTATATCTATTATTCTTTTATACGATTATTATATATGTTAGAATATCTTTAGATTGTACCATGGCAATAGGTCTAAAGTACTAATTTGAAAGTTTACTTAGGATATTTACATATTTTTACAAATTATATTTAATAAATTAAGTATAATAAAGTAGAGATAAATAGTTATAATTTGTATAACTTAAACTATTTACTCTATGTAGTTATCATAACTACCTAATCTCATTCATATTTATATAGTAATGTTCGTTCTATCCAATCATAACGATACACACTAATATTCATATTAAATTCAGTTCTAATTATATTTAACCTCAATTTGTACTTCTTACCAATTTTATCTCTAATATTCTTAACACTCTTATTAATAATTCTCATCACAATATATGTGCTACCTCTTTTATTCAAATTAATTAATAATTGAAAGGGGGAGACAGCATGATGAGCATAATAGAAAAAGTATTAGGGATATTAATCTCATTACTATCTATAGCAAAATTACTTATAGAGTTAGAACTAAAAAACAAAGAGCGTTCCTTCAAAAAGAAGAAACGCAAAATAAAAGGGAAAAAATCTCCCTTAATCCTCATTAAACATTATATTAAACATCTTAGAAAATATGAAGCAAAAATATTAAATTATATTCATAGCTTTTTTCTTTAAAAATGACTAGGGCATTTTGCCCTAGTCAAATTTTTAAAAATTTCTGTATTTACAATTATCATATTGTATAGCTAAACTTATAAAAAATAATATATTAAAAATATTTATAGAATATTTTTAATATCTTTCATATATTTGTTTAGATGTTTTATTTCTATATCTATGATCATGTTTATCAACATAACTTGTTACACCCATCATATAATGTATATGTCCTCCTTCTACAGGTATGGGTACACTTGTATAACCTCTATATTTATGACGATGTTTGTCATCAACTGAAGTATATCCTTCATAATAGTGAATGTGACCGTGACGAGTTGGAATAGGTTCACTTGTATATCCACTATATGTGTGTCTGTGTTTTTTGTCGACCGTTGTTTTACCTCTGTATTTATGAATATGACCATTTCTATACATTAATAGACCTCCTTTCAAAAATAAACTATGTTGATTTACCAATTTTAAAATATCTTGAATAAAAATAATGTTATAGGATCATGAACATCCTAGAACCTAATAAGTTCTAACTAAATCATTCTTTCTCCTGGAAACATTTCATCTATTTCCCAAGATTCCACTAACATAAGGGCATCATAGTAATCGTAGCCCATACCCATTAAATAAGAAATTAAAGCAACTTGAGTCATTGCATGCCTTATACTTGTTACCTTTGACTCATCTAATCCATGTCGAACTGCAGGGCGAACTTGCATTAAAAAATAACGTGGATCCATTACTGGCATATAAGGATATTGATATTTTTGTATATACAATTTTAACACTCCTTTATTTTTTTATATAATACAAAAGTATTCTTTATATACAATATACTCATGATTATGATTAGGTGATAATTTTATCATCTTTTTTTATTTTCTTTAGTCAAAAAACTCTAATTCTATTATTTAGAACTATTCTTAAAAGAATATAAAAAAAAGCTATTAAAAACGTACAAAATAGGCTCTCAAGTTTACAGTTTAAACAATATTCTTTATTATTAGATACTAAAATACTTTTACTAAATTAAAACTATGGATAGTTTTTCATTATAGTCATAATTTAAATAGTCCAAAGGTTATTCTAGATTGGATTATCTTAGAATAGTGCATATAGGATTCATTGTCATTTTATATCTAGATATGTTATAATATTGTGAAAATTTAATAATAATAAATTAAGTTTTTTGTTACATAAAGTTTCATTGGCTGATTTTAATCATGCATAAGTTTTAAACCATATAGGCATGGACTAGAAAGGGGTAACCTTTATGAAATTTTCAAATAGAATTATGGATATGCAGGAATCACCTATAAGAAAATTAGTACCTATTGCAGATAAAGCTAAAAAAAGAGGAAAAAAAATATACCATTTAAATATAGGACAACCTGACATTGAAACTCCCAAAGAGTTTTTTGAAGCTGTTAGGAATTTTGATGAACAAGTATTAGAATATAGTTCTTCTCAAGGAATACCAGAGCTTATAGATGGATTTATAGGATACTATGAGAAATATGGTATAGACTTTAAAGAAGATGATATTATAGTAACAAATGGTGGAAGTGAAGGATTATTATTTTCTCTTTTAGCAACTTGTGATAATGGAGATGAAGTAATTGTTCCAGAGCCATTTTATGCGAACTATAATAGCTTTACAAGTGCTGCAGGTGTAAAAGTAGTACCTCTTATTACGAAAGCAGAAACAGGATTTCATTTACCAAATAAGGAAGAGATAGTTTCTCTTATAACAGATAAGACTAAAGCTATTATAGTAAATAATCCTGGAAATCCTACAGGCACTATATATTCTAAAAAAGAGATCCGAATGTTATCAGATATTGCAAAAGAATATAATTTATTCATAATTTCAGATGAAGTATATCGAGAATTTATTTATAATGATACTAGTTTTACCAGTTTCGCACACATTGATGATATAAAAGATAGAGTAGTAATAATAGATAGCATATCTAAACGATATAGCGCTTGTGGAGCAAGAGTAGGATGTATTGCAAGTAAGAATACAGATCTTATTAGTCAAGTTTTAAAGCTATGTCAAAGTAGACTCTGTGTAGCAACTATAGATCAAGTGGGTGCAGCTGCTTTAGCTAGTGTTTCTAAAGAATATCTAGATAATGTAGTCAAAGAGTACAAAAAAAGAAGAGATATAGTATATAATTCTCTAAATAATATAGAAGGTGTAGTATGCCAAAAACCAGAAGGTGCTTTTTATGTGATAGCAAAATTACCTGTAAAAAATGCTGAAGATTTTATTATATGGATGTTAGAAGAATTTGATATAGATAACGAAACCTTAATGTTATCTCCTGCTCAAGGATTTTACGCGACAGAAGGATTAGGACTAGATGAAGTAAGAATATCATATGTATTAAAAGAAGATTCTCTAAAAAAAGCTATGAATATATTAAAAGAAGGATTAAAATTATATAAAGACAGAAATTAGAAGCAAATAAAGCGAGGCATATACCTCGCTAGTTTTATAAGATATTTTTATATTTTTTTAATAATAAAGCAAATGCTTACTTATTATACTCAATTGTATCTAGTATAATAAATACTTAAGAAAAATCATTTATACTATATTGTATGCTTTCCATGGTATTTATTATATTTAATATTGATTCTTTAATTTTTTTCTCATCTTTCGTAAATATATTTCCTGTATCTTTTCTCCCATTTGCATCTAACATTATTGATATTCCAGTATCTTCATCTAATATTTTAAGATATCCTTTCTCATATAAACTTATATTGGCTAATACTAAAGTAGGATAATTTAATCCTTGAAATTGATTCATGATGGTAGTATCACAGTTTTTATATTCATATTGAGCAAAGCTTGACATTATCATTATTAATTTATTTAAAGTATCTTCCTCAAAATAATAGTCTTTATAATAGTTACTAATTATACTATTTGAAATAAAGTTTTTAATAGATAATTTAGGAAATATCCATATTATATTTTCCTTTAGATTGTCTTTTATAGGTATGTCATAGTCAAAAAATATATCTATAAAACTTATACAGTGGTAGAAATCTTTTGGATTTATTTCTAAATTAGTTATATTAGAACCATTCTTATTTTCTTTATATAAAATATAGTTTAAAGCAAGTAAAGATAATAATTTTAATTTTTTATCTCCTATCAGACTATAATAATTATCTGATTTAACAGGAAATTTATTTATCTTTTCCATTATATATGTTAAATCCCCAAAGCTAAAAATTTCTCGCTTAATAGGATCTTTTTCGTTTTCAACTATTTTTTTAAAAAAGTTTATTTCTGATGGTATAATTTTATTTAATTCAATATAAGAATACATATATATTCTCCTTTCTTCTTAATATTTTTTGTGTTATTAAGATATTTATATATATGTATTTGTGTAAATTATTGAAAATTAATGGTAGCAATGTATTTTCTAGAAATATAAAAAGAGAAGATTGGTTATCTTCTCTTTAAAGAAATGGATTGTATATATCTATTGTATTTTTTTTATTTTTATATTCGTTTAGAAATTGTGTTAAAAGTGATCCCATTTTCTTTATTCCATCTTCTATTACGTTATATTCTAAGGAAGATATACTTAATCTGAAATTTTCATTATCAGATTGATCCACATTAAAAGCTGATCCAGGAGCTATTATTACATTATTTTTTTTACAAAACTCATATAAATCATTAGATGAGTATTCAATGGGTAAAGAAAACCAGAAACTAAGTCCTCCATTAGGCAATTTATAGCTTATATCTTTAGGAATGTATTGTTTTATGCTCTTTATCATAATATTGAATCTTTCTTTATATATATAATTTACTCTTTGTAAGTTTTTCTTCCAGTCTCCTTTTCTTAAATACAGATCAAATGCTCTTTGAATTAATCCTGATGTAGATATGTCAGATATATGTTTCGCTGATAATACATCATTATAAATAGCAGTTGGAATAACCATGAATGCTAATCTTAGTCCTGGCATAAGTATTTTTGAAAAACTTTTTATATAGACTACTCTATCTTCTGTATCTATTGATTTCAAAGTTTCATTTTTTTCATCATTAAAACTTAGATCACTTAAATAATCATCTTCAATTATATAAAAGTTATGCTTTTTAGCTAAAGATAATAGCTCATATTTTTTTTCAATAGAATAAGAACATCCTGTTGGATTCTGAAAGTTAGGTACAACATATATAAATTTAGGATTAAAAGTTCTTAATTTATTTTCTAAATCTTTTATGTCAATTCCATCTTCTTGAATAGAAATTTCTATTATTCTAGCAGATCTAGACTTGAATACAGCAAGAGCACCTGTATATGTAGGGCTTTCAGTAAAAACAATATCTCCATATTCTACAAGAGCTTTTGATAATATATCTATTCCTTGTTGCGCACCAGATATAATCTGGATATTATCCTCAGTGGTATTTATATTATGTTCGTCTAAATATCCTCTAATAGCGTTTCTTAAAGGATAGTATCCTTGACTTTCTTGATATGTAAATGCTTTACCACCATCTCTATCTAATACTTCATTTAATACAGTTTTTATGTCTTCTACAGGAAACAAATTCGGTGTAGGAGAAGTACTGGCAAAATTTATGATATCAATTTTTTCTCTATTTATGTCAGACACATTAGCTTCTTTTTCAACAATACTCAATTTTTTATAAGAAAAGTTATCATCTTTAAAAATATCTTGAACAAAAGTACCACTTCCTACTTTTTTATAAACATAACCTTTTTGTTCCAAAAGATTATATGCATTAACTATAGTTACATTATTTACATCTAATCTTTTTGATAAATATCTTATAGTAGGAAGTTTTGTATGAGGTTCTATATTTTTTTCTACTATTAAATTTTTTATATTATTATATAGTTGTATATATAAAAATTCATCACTGCTTTTATCAAGAGTTATATCGTCTAATTTTTTCATTTGATTTCCTCCAAATAACTTATATAAGTAATATGACAGAAAACAAGTGTTATCATACATATATTTTAATTGTATCAGAATAATAATTATTTTCAAAATTATATTTGAAATATAATCAAATTTTGTATTAATTTCTATGGGAAGTATAAAAAAACCTAACTTGACTAGTTAGGCTTCTTAGTTTACTTTTTAGATTTAAATAATCTTTTAAAGAACCCTTTTTTAGATTCTTTTTCTCTTCTAAGTTCTTCATTCATTTGAGCCATTTCATAGGCTTTTTCTTTAATTTGCATTTTTAATTTAGCATTCTCACAAATCAAAACATCTCTTTCTTTACTATTAATCTCTGTTCTCAGTTGAATAATTTCCTCTTTAAGGTCACTTATAGCTTCTACACTCTGATTTTCTCTTTCTAATAGTTTCGGATGAAGCTCATCTACTATAATTTCTTTTAAGAAATCAAACATATCTTCATAATTTAATGTTAAGTCCGAATCCTTTTTCATTAAAGAGGTAACAGATACTTCTTCCTCATTTAATATCATTTCAGGAGAGTCCAATATCAATTTTATCTGCTTATTTGTAAAGCCCTTCTCCTGTAATGTTTTTATATAGTTAAAAGTTTCAATCTCTTTATAAGTATAATATCTATGATTGGACTCATTTCTAGGAATCTTGAGATCGAACTCTTTTTCATAATATCTAAGTACATGAGTAGGGTATCCAGTTACTTCGGATATTTCAGAGATAGAATATTCTTTTTCTGCATCGAACATATTTAAAATCCCCCTTTTGAAACCTGTATATATTTTCTATTCTTCATATAAAATAGATATCCTTCATAAAAATTCCTATTTAAGTCATCACATTTCGATATATTATTCAATATAAAAAGAATAATATATTTTTTTAGTTTTTAATAAATAAATTTGTCGTTATATGATTCAATACAGGGATATAATAAAGAGATTACTAAATTATCTTCAGATAATTTAGTAATCTCTTATAAATTTACTGTTTATATTTCTATATTCTTTTCTAATAACTTAGTCAAAAGCTCTATACAACTAACTACATCTTTTTTATATATTGTTTCATTTGGACTATGTGCATATCTAGTAGGTACTGAAATTACTCCTGAAGGAACACCACCTCTAGTTAGATGAATAGCACCAGAATCCGTAGAGCCATATTCAAATATTTCTAACTGATAAGGGATATTGTGCTTTTTAGCCGTATTAATCATAAGTTTTTTAACTTTAGGATGAACTACTATTCCTTTATCTTTGACTTTTATTGATGCACCTTTACCTAGCTCTATTGCAAACTTTTTCGCTCCTGGAGTGTCACCACTTCCTGTTATATCTACTGCAATGCCCAAATCAGGATTTATAGAATATGCCGATGTTTTAGCTCCCCTTAAACCAAGTTCTTCTTGAACAGTAAAAACAAAATATAAATCATTTTCTATATTTTTTAGATTTTTAATAGTTTCTATGGAGATATAACATCCTATTCTATCATCTAATGCACCTGATATTATTCTATTATCATCTTCTAAATATGTATTATAGTAAACACAAGAATCTCCGATATTAATTACTTTTTCAGCTTCTTCTTTACTAGATACTCCTATATCTATGTACATATTTTCAAGTTTTAACTTAGTTATATCACTAGTTTCTTCATAATCTATAACACCTATAGTACCATCTTTAAATATCACTTTTTGTCCTAACGAAATGTGAGGATCTATACCTCCTATATTAGTGAAACGCAAAAATCCTTCTTTTTCAATGTTAGTTATCATAAGGCCTATTTGATCCATATGTGAAGCAATCATAATTTTCTTTCCGTTACCTTTTTTTCTTGCTATTAAATTTCCTAAATTATCTATATTTATTTCATCAACATAATCTTTAATTTCATTTTTTATAAAGCTGCATATATTTTCTTCATCTCCAGAAGGAGAATATATATCTACTAATTTTTTTAAAAGTTCACTATTTATTTTCATTTGACAATCCTCCTAATTCATTTACTACAAATCCTATTAACTTCTTAGTATTACTATAATCTGTTTTACTTATAATATTGGAAGGAGATTTCATATATTTGCATGGTACAGATATTTTTATAGTTCTTACTCCATCTCTAGATAATTGCAATTTATCAGCATCTGATTTATTAGCGTCAAATCCTAGAAGTTGATAAGAAATATTTTTTTCTTTAGCAACTTTGGATACTAAAGATATTAAGTTTCTATCAAAATAGTTTCTATTTTCCATAAAAGAAATTATAGGTCCGTTATTTATATATTCAGTATTAGTATTAGTTCCATCTAGTACTATACTAATGTCAGGATCTATAGAATAAGATACAGGAATAGAACCAGTTATTCCTACTTCTTTCATTACAGTGAATACATAATATATAGAGAAATCATTTTGTTCTTTTAATAAATCCATTAAAAGATTACACCCAACTCTACTACCAAAGGCCTTACCTTTTATCAAATCATTTCCTAATTCTATATATTCACTATATATAGAAACGTAATCTCCTATTTTAACAATCTTTTCAGCCTCTTCTTTACTAGATACTCCTATATCTATATATAGTTGATTAACACTTAAGTTTTTTTTACGTTCATCACTTTTTTGTAAGTGAATTGGTTTCGCTCCTATAACTCCATTTATCTTGTTAGATCCTACTTCTACTAGTTTGGATACTAAGCTTCTTTCATCTATGTTTCCTACTATAGTAAATTTTAATAGTCCATCTGAATTTATTTTATTTATCATTAAACCAGGTTCATCCATATGTGCTGAAATCATTATTTTTGGATATTTAACTATTCCTTCTTTATAAGCAATTATGTTTCCTATCTTATCTACTTTTATATCGTCAACAAGATTACTAATATTGTTTATTATAAAATCTCTAATAGACTTTTCATTACCTGATACGCCATTTAAATTTGATAATTCTTTTAGTAGCATAACAATTCCTCCAGATTATCTTTAGTTATATATGATATAAATCTAGCTAATAATTTACCTGCATTTTTTATATCTACTAAGTTTATAGTTTCCACAGATGTATGCATATATTTTAAAGGTAATGAAATTAAAAGTGTAGGTATTCCACATCTAGTTATTTGAATAGCTCTAGCATCTGTTCCAGTAGGACCAGGATCTAATTCATACTGAAAGGGAATATTATATTCTTGTGCTATTTCAACAATTTTTTCTCTTAGTTTAGGATGAATATTAGCGCCTAGTGTTATTCCAGGACCTTTACCCATTTTTAGTGTAGATTCTTCTGGTAACTCTGATGTATGACCAAATCCAACATCAATTGCTATTCCTATATCAGGATTTATATTATATGTAGATACAGTTGCACCTCTTATACCTACTTCTTCTTGAACTGTTCCTACAAAGTAAACATCTGATTCGTGTTTAAAGTTCATAAGTTCTTTGGCACATTCTAACATAACGGCTATTCCTGCTCTATCATCTAAAGCTTTTCCACTTACTATATTTTCTCTTAATGCTAAGGATGCTCTCTTAATAGTTATTGTATCGCCTATTTCAACTAGCTTTTTTGCATTTTCTTTATCATGTCCTATATCTACAGCTAGATCTTCTATTGTTTTTGCTTTATCAGCATTATCACTCTTATTATTAAAGTCTTTAGGAACAACTACCCCTAAAATTTCATTTTTACTATGTATTATTACATCCTGAAATAAAAGTGTTCTAGGATCAAAACCACCTATGGTACTAAAGGATACAAGTCCATTATCTTCTATATTACTTACCATAAATCCGATCTCATCCATATGAGCTGCTAACATTATTTTTATGTTATTTTCAATTTTTCTATCTTCACCTCTTTTTATAGCATAAAAGTTTCCAAGTTTATCTACGTTTATATCACTACAAAACTCTGTAAAAATATCTTTTAATATAATACTTATATTATGCTCATAACCTGATACACCATGAGCATCGCTAAGTTTAGTGACTGCGTCTCTTAAATCCATAGCTGTCCTCCTAACATGTTATTGTATATCAATACTATACTATAATACTATATTAAAAAGTAACATTATATATATTAAGATAATTTCATATTTCTATAATTTTACTTTAGTTTTTATTAAATAGATCAAGATAATCCTCATAACCTTCTTCTTTTAATCTTTCTTTAGGTATAAATTTTAGAGATGCACTATTAATACAATATCTTAAACCACCTTTTTGAATAGGTCCATCATTAAACACATGACCCAAATGAGTATCTCCATTTTTACTTCTTACTTCTGTTCTAATCATTCCATGACTTGTGTCTAGTTTTTCTAGAATAACATCCTTATCTAATGGATTAGTAAAACTTGGCCATCCACATCCTGAATCAAATTTATCATTGGAACTAAATAGAGGTTCACCAGTACATATATCAACATATATTCCTTCTTTATTATTATTCCAATATTCATTATCAAATGGTTTTTCTGTTTCATTTTCTTGAGTAACTTTATATTGTAGAGGAGTTAGTTTTTCTTTTAAATGATCTCTATCTAGCTTCTCATATTTTGACATAACAATCATCCTTTCTATATAATCCTTATTCTTGTATTTTTAGTCTTTATGATACCCTTTAAGATCACTTTTAATACTTATAACAAAATCATGACCACCCGTCAAACGGGTGGTTTGCTCAGCCCTATAAGGGCATATTACTTGCTGTGTCTTAAGACACCCTGAAAGGTTTGCCAACTGCTATAGTTTTTCAGGGCACCCCTTAAGGGGTTATTTTTTCTTCCCTTTGGCTACCTCTTCACCCGTAAACGGGTCTATAAACTCTTTCAAACTTATTTGATCACCTGCTATATCTTCTTGCATTTGATTTTTTATATACTCTGCAATTGCCTTTTTATTTCTTCCTACTGTATCTACATAATA